>JAKPGH010000305.1 GCA_029550985.1 Bacillota bacterium | reverse complement strand
CAAAGCGGTGGTAAAGACGTCTCGTCGCCGAACGCCTTTTTCCAGCCCGAAGCGAATCACCGCTTCGTGAACGCACAGGGAGATGATGGGGACAATGAGGTTGCAGGTACCGGAAATAATATCCACCATGCCGTAGGCTTCCGTGGTGAGATACCGGGTGTAGACGGGCATTAAAATGACAACCAGCATCTTGGAGCCAAAGGTGGATAATCCGAACAGGAGGGTGTTGGAAATCAGGCTCTTGTAGCGGCCTGTCTGCTCTTGTGCCACAATTCCCCTCCCTTTCTGCAGAAAATCGGGCGGCCGAGACCGCCCCTGTTGTCGTCGTTGCGTGGTATGAGAACTTGCTTTGAATAACCGCCTGCCCTCCCGTTTGCAAAAGGGGAGGGCAACGCCAAAAGTTTAGGTTCGGGCGATTTCCTCGGCTTTTTCGCCGTAGAGATATTGGCTGAAGGCCTCGCCGTCCAGCGCCACCTGGGTTTGCTGGCCGTCCGACATGCGCTTGATGGTAACGACGCCCTGCTCCAGCTCGTTGGAGCCGATGATGCAGGAATGGGCGGCGTTTTGCTTGTCGGCGTAGCGCATCTGGGCCTTCACCGAACGGCCCACGGTGTCGCAGAGGACGGTAAAGCCCTCCCGCCGCAGGTGGGTGGCCAGGGTGAGAGCCTTGACGTTTTCGTCTTCTCCCATGCTGCCGATGTAGAGGTCGCAGCCCGGCAGGGGAGGGAACTCGCAGCCGGAGTTTTCCATCACCAGCAGCAGCCGGTCCAAACCCATGCCAAAGCCCAACGCGGGGGTGGGGGGGCCTCCCAGCTCCTCCACCAAACCGTCGTAGCGGCCTCCGCCGCAGACGGTGGCTTGGGCGCCGATTTTATCGGAAACAAATTCAAACACCGTCTTGGTGTAGTAGTCCAGTCCCCGGACGATAAAGGGATTGACCCGGTAGGCGAGCCCCATGCTGTCCAGCCGTTTTTTCAGGCCCGCGAAGTGTTCTGCGCACTCGTCGCAGAGGTAGTCGATGGACTTGGGGGCGTCGGCGGCCAGGGCCTTGCAGCCCTCCTCTTTGCAGTCCAGCAGCCGCAGGGGGTTGCGCTCCAGCCGCTCCAGACAGGTTTTGCAGAGCCTGTCCTTTTTGCCCTCAAAATACGCCTTCAGCGCCTGTTGATAGGCGGGCCGGCATTTGGGGCAGCCGATGGAGTTGATTTCCAGCGAGATTTCCGAAAGCCCCAGTCGGGTGAGTATATCGTAGGCCACCCCGATGACCTCGGCGTCGGCGGTGGGCAGGGAGTTGCCGAAGCACTCGATGCCAAACTGGGTAAATTCCCGGTACCGCCCCGCCTGGGGATTGTCGTGGCGAAAGCAGCTGACAATGTAGCAGAGCTTGAGGGGCAGGGTGTCGGACAGCATGCTGTTTTCCAGCACGGCGCGAACGGTGCCCGCCGTTCCTTCGGGGCGGAGGGTGATGGACTCCCGGCCCTTTTCGAAGGTATACATCTCCTTTTGCACCACGTCGGTGGTCTCTCCCACCGAGCGGGTGAACAGCTCGGTTTTTTCAATGGTGGGGATGCGAATCTGCCGGATGCCGTAGGTGGCGGCGGTTTCCAGAGCCACCCGCTCCACATAGCGCCACTTTTCACTCTGTCCGGGCAGAATATCCCGGGTTCCCCGGATGGAGCGGTATTTGAGCGACATGATATCAGTCCTTTATCGTGAATTTTCCTGTGTCGTCAGGGACGGGGAATGTACTTGATGATGGTGTTGATGTAGTTGTCGTCAAAGGAAACGGCGGTGACGTCGTCGTAATCCACAACGTCCAGTTCGTCGTCCCATTTTCCGGTGGCGTCAAAGTACCAGAAGGTAAACTCATCCTCCCGGACGTCCATCAACTTGCCCACCAGAAAATCGTCTTCGGCATCGCACTCGATGATGCAGAAATCGAACCGGCCCTTGAGGGAAAGAAGCACCGTTCTCCAGCTGGTCAAGTTCACAAAGGTGGGGGTTTTGAGCTTTTCATAAACCCCTTCCGCGGCAATGATTCGCTCAAAAAACTCCTCGCTGCCGTCCCGTATCACGTCGTAGATGTCGTCCAGGCAGATGACCCGGTAGCCGTCGGGTTGAAAATCGTAAAACACATGGACCAGCAACAAATCGTCGGAGCGGTCGATGGGAATGCAGAGCAGCTCCGGCTCCAGCACTTCCGTCCGCTCGATGGTCAGCACTTTTTGGGCAGCGATGGCATCATCAATCAGGTCCAGCATCTCGGAAAAATCCATACAGCGCCTCCTTGGAATATGCAATGGTTATTTTATCACATTCCACACAGTTTTACAAGAAATTCGGCCGGACAGCGGCAGGAGATATGCCGCCCTGTGAATTCCGATAAAAGCCGCCCCGGAACCTTCCGAAGCGGCTTTGGGAGGATGGGTTGTATCGGTATCGATTACACCTTTTGGAAGGCCTGCTCCACGTCGGCCAGGATGTCGTCCACGTTTTCCAGGCCCACCGAGAAGCGGATGAGTCCGGGGTTGACGCCGGCGGCCACCAGCTGCTCTTCCGTCAGCTGGCGGTGGGTGGCGCTGGCCGGATGCAGCACGCAGGTGCGGATATCCGCCACGTGAACCTCGTTGGAGCAGAGCTTGAGGCTGTCCATAAAGCGGACGGCGGCTTCCTTTCCGCCCTTGATGGTAAAGGAGATGACGCCGCTGGAGCGCCCGCCCAGATACTTCTGGCAGAGCTGATGGTACTTGTCGGTTTTCAGCCCCGGGTAGGTGACGCTTTCCACCTTGGGGTGCCGGGCAAAGTATTCGGCCACCTTGAGGGCGTTTTCGCAGTAGCGGTCCATCCGCACGGCGAGGGTGTCCAGACCCAGGTTCAGCAGAAAGGCGGAGTGGGCGGCGGGGTAGCAGCCGAAGTCCCGCATCAGCTGCATTCTGGCCTTGAGAATATAGGCCATCTTGCCATAGGTGCCGGTGTAGGAAATGCCGTGGTAGCTGGGGTCCGGCTCGGTGAACTGGGGGAAGTTGCCGTTGGTCCAGTCAAAGTTGCCGCTGTCCACAATGACTCCGCCCACCTGCACCGCGTGGCCGTCCATGTACTTGCTGGTGGAGTGGATGACGATGTCGGCGCCGTGCT
>JAKPGH010000299.1 GCA_029550985.1 Bacillota bacterium | reverse complement strand
TTCCGCATAATGTCGTCGCTGTAAAGACCCTTTTCCTCCAACACCGTGCGGAGCACCGGGTTAACTTCCAGCAGCTCGGTGTTATCCATGATGTTGCGGATGTAGGCAAAGGCAAAGACCGGCTCCACCCCGGAGGAGCATCCGGCAATGATGGAAAGGGTTCCGGTGGGGGCGATGGTGGTGACGGTGGCGTTGCGCAGCGGGGCGCCGTCCCGGTAAATGCTCTCGTGGAACAGAGGGAACGGCCCTCTGGTTTTGGCAAGCTCCATGGAAGCCTGGCGGCCCTTCTCCTGAATAAAGCGCATCACTTCGCGGCCCAGGGCCACTCCCTCGTCGCTGTTGTAGGGAATGCCCATCCGCAGCAGCATGTCGGCAAAGCCCATAACGCCGAGGCCAATCTTGCGGCTTTGCTTGGTGACCAACTCAATTTTGTCCAGCGGATACTTGTTTACTTCAATGACGTTGTCCAAAAAGTGAACCGCATGGTAAATGGTCTGCTCCAGCTTGTTCCAATCAACTTCCCAACGGTCCTTTTTCTTGCGGAGCATCTGGTATAGGTTGATGGAGCCCAGGTTGCAGCTTTCGTAGGGCAGCAGGGGCTGTTCGCCGCAGGGGTTGGTGCTTTCAATTTCCCCCTGGGAGGGCACGGGGTTGTCCCGGTTGAGCCGGTCCAAAAAGATGATGCCCGGCTCCCCGTTCTGCCATGCTCCCGCCACAATCTCGTCGAACACCTTACGGGCGTTGAGGGAGCCCACCACCTCTTTGGTGCCGGGATGGATGAGATGGTAGTCCTCCCCTTTTTCCACCGCCTCCATAAAGGCCTCGGTGACGCCTACCGAGATGTTGAAGTTTTGGATGTCGGAGTTGTTCTTTTTGCAGTGAATGAAATCCATGATATCGGGATGGTCCACCCGGAGAATGCCCATGTTGGCGCCGCGGCGGGTTCCACCCTGCTTGACGGCCTCGGTGGCCATGTTGAACACCCGCATAAAGGAAATGGGGCCGCTGGCCACGCCGCCGGTGGATTTGACGGTGCTCCCCGCCGGACGAAGCCGGGAAAAGGAAAAACCCGTGCCTCCGCCGGATTTGTGGATGAGGGCGGCCTGCTTGATGGCCTCGAAGATAGCCTCCATGCTGTCCTCCACCGGCAGCACAAAGCAGGCGGAAAGCTGTCCCAGCTCCTTGCCCGCGTTCATCAAAGTGGGGGAATTGGGTAAAAACTCAAGATTGGTCATCATATCGTAGAAGATTTGCTTGGTTTTGTTCACATCTGCCTGGGGGTCAAACATCCGGTCCGCCTCTGCAATGGCAGAAGCCACCCGCTCAAAAAGTCTTTCTACCGTTTCGGTTGGGTTGCCGTGTTCGTCTCTGGATATATAGCGCTTCTTCAAAACCGTTACGGCATTTTCTGTCAGTTTCAATGTTTTTTCCTCCATTTTTCAACATCTTGAGTTTTCAAAGCGTTTCAGGCACGAGATATTGTAGCACAGCCCATTTCCCATTGCAATACAATTTCAGTAAAATATGGCATTTGCACAAGAATATGTTTGGCGCAATGTGGAAATTTTCTATCCCCCGGCATTTAAATAGTGTCCTTCCCTCGTGGCAAAATACTACGGACGGAGGGATGAAACATGCTAATTGATTTTGATGCGGTGTATTACGAGCCCCAGGCGTTGGAGTATGAGTTGGGCAAGATGCTGCGACAAAAATACGCCCACCTGCCTTGGGTGGAGATTGAAAGCCACAACCGCATTCCGGAGCTGACTGCGGCCCACAACCGGGATTTTCCGAAACTCAAACAGCACCTGATTATCGGGGTGAGAAAAACCCACAAG
>JAKPGH010000286.1 GCA_029550985.1 Bacillota bacterium | reverse complement strand
GGGAAAGACCGCTCGCTAATAGCCAGTTGGGAATTTCGTGCTCCGTAATGGTATTGGCAATAATTCCTAACCGATAACCCCTGTGATGGAGATCCACGATGGTATCCTTCACGCCGGGTCGAGGAACTCGGCGCCCGTCCCGATCTCGCCAGAGTTTGGTAAGTAAAGCACACCGCTCCGCAATTTTTTGATGTGGGTACTGAGGGAGCAGCCACTGGGTCCACAGCTCCATCTCCGATACGTCCAACAACGTTGTTTTGGCGTTTTTGCGATAGGCATTCCAGTTCCGCTCCAATTCCTCAAAAAACTCCTGAGGGGAGCAGGTGGCGCCTACCAACTCCATCATCCTGCGTTCTGCCTGATCCGAGAATTCCGGATCCTCTACCACAACCCGCAAAGTGGCTCCAACATCAAAAAAAATAGTGTTAATGGTAGTATTCATGGAATAACTCTCCCTTGACAAAATTTCGCCGGGAACCCTTTGACGAAACCGCAGACGCCACTGAAGAAAGCAAGATAGTTTAGCGGTATCGCTTTCCCTTGCCCAACGCCATGCACTCATAGGCCTGTTGAATCTTTTGGTAGTTTCCATCCCGGTCCAGAGCAATGCCTCGGCCCACACAGTCCACAATGGTGCCGATACCGATTTCAGCCAGCCGAGCATCCAATTCTTCCAACAGAGCAGGAGCACTGCCCGGTTCGGTGCTGCGGCCGTCCAAAATGACATGCAGATATACCTTGGACAATCCCTCTTCCTTTGCCATTTGCAGAAGGGCTAAAGGATAATCCACCGAACCGTGGGAGCTTTTTTTGCTGAGCAGTGTCAACAGATGCAGAGCGGCTCCCCGTTGGGCTGCTCTTTGTATGGTATTTCGCAGCACCGGGTTTTTCTGAAAGGAACCATCCTTCATGGCGGCGTCCAAGCGCACATCGTCCTGCATCACGACCCGTCCTGCCCCAATGTTCATATGGCCGGCCTCCGAATTGCCGGCTTTTCCTTCCTGAAGCCCCACCGCGCTGCCGGAAGCCTGCAGTGGCGCCATGGGATAAGTGGAGCAAAGAGCGTCCCAGAAAGGAGTATCTGCTTTAAAAATGGGGTTGGAGTCATTTTCTTCGCCGATTCCCCAGCCGTCCAAAATGACCAGCAGGGCCTTTCGGTTTGCTCCGAAATTGTAATCCGATACAAGGCTTGTTCCGCCCATGACAGCCGGCTGCTGGAGGTTCAACACTTGCAGAACGGTGGGTGCGACATCCTGCAGGCTTCCCGGGTTCGGATGGATGGCGGCGCCGGCCTGCGGGTCAATGATAAAAAATGGGACAAGGTTGGCAGTATGGGCCACATGAGGCTTTCCCTCTTTGGTATAGGCCACTTCCAAATTGCCGTGGTCGGCTGTAATCAGCACGACATAGTCTTTCTCCTTGGCAAACCGCACCACTTCGCCCAGGTATTTGTCCACGCAGGCGGCACATTCCACCTTGGCTTGGAAGTTGGCGGTGTGGCCAATCACATCGCCGTTGGCGAAGTTGACCACAATAAAATCATACTCTTTGGCAATTCCCCCTTTCACTTTTTCCGCCACAGAAGGTAGGCTCAGTTGGGGAACGGTGTCAAAAGGGACTCCTTTTGGCGAGGGCACGCAAACGTCATCCTCCCCGGGAAACGCCTGATTGTGTCCCCCGTTGAAAAAATATGTAACATGCGCGTATTTTTCCGATTCCGCCAGATGCAGCTGCTTTAATCCCGCCTCGCTGATGCATTGAGCCAAGGGCCGTTGGATGGAATGGGGCGCAAAGGCGATGGGCATGTTTTTATACTTTTCATGGTACATCGTGAGGATGACAAAATCCAAATCGCCGAGCTTTTCCCGAGGAAAATGAGGAAAATCGGAAGCGGTAAAGGCATCGGTCAGTTCCACTTCCCGCTCCCCTCTGCGGCAGCAGAAGACGACGGCGTCTCCCGATTTTACGGTTCCCACTGGTGTCCCGGTTTCATCCTCCAGAACCAGAGGCGCCATGGAGTAGTCCGTCTGCCCTTCCCGGTAAGCAACCCGGATTGCTTCGGCCAGATTTTTCCCTCCATGTCCTGATGGGGCCATTTCAATCCCTCCTTACTTGTTCTCATAGGTCATAAACTCCATACTGACTTTAGGAGCTTCCGGGAAAAGTTCCAGCAACTGAATAAACCGGAAAATAACCGCATCCGGTCGGTTCTGCTCGGTAAATGGATTCTGGGAAAGGGTTTCGGGGTTGGTAAACAATACGTTCAACCCATATCCTGCCGCCTTGGAACCCACCATATCCCGGCTGATGTTGTCCCCCACGAAAGCAATTTCCTCCTCGGGCAGTCCAACCTGCTGAGCTGCCAGGCGGTAAATTTCCAGCCCCGGCTTGCGCAGGCCACAGACGCAGGAAAGAATCACCGGATCGAAATAATGACCCAATCCCGACTCTTCGAGCCAGAGGGGAACCTCCTCGGAGGTGATCAGATTGGAGATAATCCCCAAACGATATCCCCGCTGGTAAAGGGTATCAATGACCTTTTTCCCGTTCGGCACCAACAAACGCTTGCCGGCGCATTGGCGGTACTGAAAAGCCATGGCCACCGCATTCTTTTTTACGCGTTCCCTGTCATATTCCGGAAGCAACCATTTGGTGAAGAGCTCAACCTCCGTTGCCTCCCGCTGAGTACGAAAGCACCATTTGCGATAACCGGCGTAACGGTCTTCGATCATTTGCAGAAATTCATCGGGAGAAAGGTCGGTACCGGCCAGCCTGGCAAACTCCTCTTTTGCTGCCTGTTGATAGTCCGGTACCTTATGGAGAATGCGCAGAGTATTGCCCAAGTCAAAGAAGATTGCTTTGATGACGGTATTCATAATCCTTCCTCCTGCCTTAAATTGTCGTGGCAATTCTTTTGCGCCGCATGGCCACGCATTGGTTCATACAAAATGTCCGCTACCTTGCCTGCACTTGCGTAAACGTTTACGAATCTAATTATACTTACGGACGTTTTTGTTGTCAATTAATTTTCATATGTTTTATAATTTATAACCAATTGATATTAAATTTATGTTGCATTTTTCAATGAAACGACTTTATAATGAAAGCGAAATTATCGCAAACGTTTTAATATTCTTGTGATTGGGGTGATTTTCTGTTGGAAGCCATCGGCGTTTACATCAAGCCATATTGGCTGCGGATTGCCGCAGGGCTGGTCATCAAGTTTTTGGGAACGATTATGGACCTCATCATTCCCTGGCTGCTGGCCTATATTGTGGACGACCTTATGCCTGCCGAAAACATTCTTGCCATCTTTCAAGCCGGCGGGTTGATGGTGTTGTGTTCCGTGATCGCTTTGACTTTTAACATCAAAGCCAACCGAATGGCCGCCGGCATTTCAAGAGAGATCACCCAAAAGCTGCGTTATGATCTTTTTGAGCACATCTTGTACCTGCCCGCCCGGGAGCGGGACAAGTTTACCTCTTCTTCCCTCATTTCCCGTCTTTCCACCGACACCTATCATGTGCACCAACTCATCGAAAAATCCCAGCGGATTGGCATTCGCTCCCCCCTGTTGATGCTGGGAGGCATACTCTTCGCCTTCCAACTGGAACCCAAACTGGCCACAATTCTGCTGTTGATTGTTCCCCTGCTTGCCCTGGTGATTTTGACCATCACGCGCAGGGGCATCCCGCTCTACACCAGCACCAACGAGAAGATAGACCAATTGGTGCGGGCGGTACGGGAAAGCGCCATTGGAATTCGGGTCATTAAAGCCCTTTCCAAAGCTGACCGGGAAGTTGACCGCTTCCGCACC
Organism: Bacillota bacterium; assembly: GCA_029550985.1. Taxonomy (GTDB): domain Bacteria; phylum Bacillota; class Clostridia; order Oscillospirales; family Ruminococcaceae; genus WRAV01. The sequence continues at coordinate 7,806 of JAKPGH010000286.1, read as the reverse complement.
ATCAACGAACAGGTTCGGGATGCTTCAACTGCGGCCGAAACAACGATGGCTCTCACGGCACCCGCTATGACCTTTCTGCTTAACTCCGGTTTTCTGCTGGTCATTCTGCTGGGAGCCATTGCCGTCAACGCCGGAGATACCCAGCCGGGAAAGATTATGGCTTTTCTTTCCTACTTCACCATCATCCTCAATGCCGTTCTTTCCATCCGCAAAATCTTTGTTCTCTGGTCCAAAGGCAGCGCTTCGGCACAGCGCATCAGCCAAGTGATGAGCACCCCGCGAGAAATGCCGCTGGGAGCACGGGATTACATAGAACATCGCCCGTTTATTTCTTTTGAAAACGTCTTCTTTTCTTACAATAAAAAAGTGGATAATCTGCAAGGGATTAGCTTTTCATTACAGAAAGGCCAGACGCTTGGAATCACCGGGCCTACCGGCAGCGGGAAAACCACTCTCATCAGCCTGTTGATGCGGTTTTACGATGTGGATCGCGGATGTATTCGAATTGAGGGGGAGAACCTGAGGGGTATCCATACAAACCAATTGCGGCGGCGCTTTGGAGCAGTTTTTCAAAACGACATATTGCTGGCGGACACCATTTACGAAAACATCTCCTTTTTGCGCGATCTTCCCATAGAAAATGTCAAAAAGGCGGCGCGCACCGCTCAAATTGCAGATTATATTGAAAGCCTTCCCCAAGGTTACGACACCCGGCTTGACATGCGGGGCGCCAATCTGAGCGGAGGACAGAAACAGCGCCTTCTCATTGCCCGAGCATTGGCGGCCGACCCGGAAATTCTGGTGCTGGACGACGCGCTCAGCGCCTTAGATTACCGCACCGACGCCGCTTTGCGAAGGGCGATTCGGGAAGAGTACGGACAAATCACCGTGGTGATGGTCAGCCAGCGCATCAGCGCCATTTGGGATGCAGACCTTATTCTTTTGCTGGAAGACGGCAGGCTGGTGGATGCCGGCACCCACGAGAAGCTGATGAATCGGTGCGAAAGCTATCGCAAAATGGTGCAGGTGCAGATGGGGGGTATCGCCCAGTGAAAGGAGCTTCCAACCCAAAAGTGCTGCCTGTCGTCGCCCGGTTATGGCGTTATCTGTCCCGTCGACGAGCCGTGGTTCTGGTTGCCTTTTTGGTGATGCTGCTCTCCAACCTTCTGGCTTTGGTCGTTCCCATGCTCTCGGGTGCCGCCATCGATGCCATCGGCACCAAAGCCGGGGGCGTCAATTTCCCGGCCGTTTTTTCCAATTGCTTCTGGATGCTGATTTGTTATGCGGCCTCCGCTTTTCTCTCTTACCTGCTTTCCCTGATGCTCATTCACCTCAGTCAGACGGTGGTTCAAAGTTTGCGACAGGACATTTTTCAAAATTTAATGAGACTTCCCGTCTCCTACTTTGACAAACACCCGGTGGGAAATATCATCAGCTGCATCTGCTACGACGTCGATACCATCGGAGCATCCCTTTCCACCGACCTGATTCAAATATGCACCAGTGTCATCACGGTACTGGGTTCCCTGGTCATGCTTCTGATTCTGTCCCCTTCCCTGTCGATGGTCATGCTGGTCACCATTCCCGTCACTACCCTGTTTTCCCGCTGGCAAATGAAGCGGATGCACCCTTTGTTTCGCAGGCGCTCTCAAAAACTGGGGGAATTGGGCGGTTTGATGGAAGAAAGCGTAACGGCGGGACGAACCGTCGCCACCTATGCCTGTGAAGAAGCCATGCTCCGGCGTTTTGAGCGGAAAAATATCGAAGCAATGGACGCTTATTACGAAGCCGACGCAAAAAGTGTACTTCTGGGGCCTATGGTCAACTTCATTAACAACATTTCTCTTGCCGTCGGCAGCGTTTTGGGTGCAATGCTGTGCCTTGCCCAACAGCTTACCTTGGGCGCCGTCTCGTCCTTTGTTCTCTATTCCCGCAAATTTTCCGGGCCCATTCGGGAAGCCGCCAACATTGTCAGTGAAATTCAGGCCGCCGCTGCCGCCGCCGAACGGGTGTTCCGCCTGATGGACGAGGCGCCCGAAGCTCCCGACAAAAAGAACGCCCTCCCCTTGTCCGACGTGGAGGGAAACATTGGTTTTGAGAAAGTGTCCTTCCACTATAACGAAGGAGAGGAAGTATTGCACGATATCAACATCGATATTCCCAAAGGCAGCATTGTCGCCATTGTGGGTCCCACCGGCGCCGGGAAAACCACCGTTGTCAATCTGCTGATGCGGTTTTACGACGTGCAGTCGGGGAAAATCACCGTGGACGGGGCCAATATTCAAGAGGTCATACGTCGGGATTTGCGGATGGCCTATGCCATGGTGCTGCAGGACAGTTGGCTGTTTTCCGGAAGCGTTTACGAAAACATTGCCTACGGCAACGAGAACGCCACGCTGGAACAGGTGATTGCTGCCGCCAAGGCAGCAAAAATTCACCAGCACATCATGTCCCTTCCCCAGGGGTATGACACCCTGTTGGAGGACGGTGGCCAAAACTTTTCCAAGGGGCAACGGCAACTGCTGACCATTGCCAGAGCGATGCTGATTGACGCCAATATGCTGATTTTGGACGAGGCCACTTCCAACGTAGACCCCAACACGGAATTGGAAATCAACGAGGCCATGCACCGGCTGATGAAGGGCAAAACCTGCTTTGTCATCGCCCACCGACTCTCTACCATTGAAAATGCCGACCTGATTCTGGTGATGGACAAAGGCCGCCTGGTCGAACAGGGGACCCATCAGGAGTTGTTACAAAACCATAGCTTTTATTATAAATTTTATTGCGAACAGTTTAAAAAATATAAATGATATTGACAAAACAGAATCGAATATCTATAATGATTATATACGTAAACGTTTGCGTAAGACATTTCGTAAGCGTTATCGAAATACTATGAAGTAACACTCTTTTCTGGTAATTTTCAAAAAAAGAAAGCAGCATCGCATTTCTCTCATAGGAACCGTTTCCCACCTATCCAAATCCGCGACGCCGTCCCTATCTCTCCCTTCTGTCGGGAACTGTCCAAAGTTGGTTGTGGAGGAAGTCCCTCCTCGATATAGTGCGGGATACATATGGGTGGCTTATCTAAGAAAGAGGTGTTTTTGTGAAAGGACCTGCGCGAAAACCGCTCACGGGCAAGCGGCTTAGAAATCTGGTATTGAATGTGGTCACCAACCCATTCAATATGATTGTGCTCATCTCCCTCATTCTACTGGTCTGTCTGATTATTATCCCCCTGCTGCAGATGATTCAAACAACCTTTACTTTGGCGCAAAGCGAGTTGCGCAGGGTAAACGGTAAGGTGGGAGACTTCACCCTCTATTATTGGAAGCAGTTGTTTGCCAGTAATCTTTCCTCGGCTTTATTGTGGCAGCCTCTGCGCAACTCGCTGCTGATTGGCATCATCACCTCTGCCATCTCAGTACCTTTGGGTGCGCTGCTGGCTTGGCTGATGGTCCGTTCCGATTTGCCTTGTAAAGACTTTATCGGAATGCTTATCATCATTCCTTACATGATTCCCTCTTGGTGCAAATCCATGTCTTGGCTTGCCGTATTTCGCAACGAACGCAGCGGTACGCCGGGATTTTTGCAGGGGCTGGGCCTCCCCATTCCCGATTGGCTGGCCTACGGCCCCATCGCCATTATTCTGGTTATGACGCTACACTACTATGCCTTTTCTTACATAATGGTCTCCTCTTCTTTGCGCTCGGTCAACTCCGAGTTGGAAGAAATGGGAGAAATTCAAGGCGCCAATAAATTGCAAATTTTGCGCTATATCACTCTGCCGCTGGTGACACCGGCTATTCTCTCCGCCACCATTATGACTCTTTCCAAGTCAGTCGGTTCCTTTGGCGTGGCGGCCAACCTGGGGATGAGGATCGGCTACTTTACCCTAGCCACCAAAATGCACGACGCCATCAACAACCGTCAGGCCGGCTTGGGATACGCCATGGCGCTATTGCTGATTATAATGGCCTCCGGAACCATATTTGCCAACCAGCGGGTGGTGGGTACCCGCAAATCTTATGAAACTGTTGGGGGCAAGGGCACCAGGCGCACTCCCATGTCACTTGGCAAGGCCAAAATCCCCCTCCTCGTGTTTTTAGCCGTATTTCTTCTGCTGGCCATGGTGGTGCCCATGCTGATTTTGGTGATGGAAACATTCCAGGTCAGCACCGGCAGAGGGTATGGATGGGACAATCTCACCCTGTACAACTGGATCGGAGAAGTAGACCCCAACAGCCGCACCAACCATACACCGGGCATTTTCCGCAATCCCGTCTTTATCAACGCGCTGTGGAATACCATCAAGCTCACCATCATCTCCTCCGTTATCACCGCTTTTTCGGGGCAGTTCCTGGGTTACATCAGTTCACGCGGGCGGGGGAAGTGGTATGGAAAGACCACCGAACAGCTGGTCTTTGTACCGTATCTGATGCCTTCCATTGCGTTTTCCGCCATTTACCTGTCCATGTGGAGCGTTCCCCACCTAAAAGGCATTGTGCCTTCCCTTTACGGCACCTTCACCGTTCTGGTGTTGACCTCCGTCGTCAAGCACTTTCCCTTTGCAAGCCGGGCCGGCACCGCCAACATGCTGCAAATCGGCGTAGAGCTGGAGGAAGCCGCCGATATTGCCGGCGCCAGCTTTTGGCGAAGAATGGGCAGCATTGTGATTCCTCTGGCAAAGCAGGGCTTTATTTCCGGATTTATGCTGGTATTCATCAGCATCGCCAAGGAGTTGGATTTGATTATCCTTCTCATTACTCCTAAAAATCGCACTCTATCCTATCTTGCCTACACCTACAACAAGGACGCCCTGCCCCAGATGGCAGACGCCGTTTCGGTTTGTGTTCTGGTCTTTGTCCTGCTTTCCTACTGGATTGCCTACAAATTCTTTGGCGCCGATATCGGCAAGAGTTGGGGTTAATGCAGACATACAAATCAATGAAAGGATTCAACTATGAGTAAAATAGAGCTGATTAACATAGATAAATTTTATGGCGACAACCATGTCCTCAAAAACATTAACCTGGTCATTGAGGACGGCGACTTTATGACCCTGCTGGGGCCCTCCGGCTGCGGCAAAACCACCACCCTTCGGGTGATCGCCGGTCTGGAAAAGCCCCAAAACGGAAGGATGCTAATAGACGGCCGGGAAGTCATCAACTGCGACGATGCCTATTATGAAGAACCCAGCAAGCGGGGCCTTAACCTGGTGTTTCAGAGCTATGCCCTTTGGCCGCACATGACGGTATATAAAAACGTGGCCTTTGGACTGAAAATTAAAAAGCTCCCCGCTCAGGAAATTGACGAACGGGTCATGAATGCCCTGCGACTGATGCGAATTCATGAGTTGTGCGATCGGTACCCCAACGAGCTTTCCGGCGGCCAGCAGCAGCGGGTGGCCATTGCCCGTGCCATTGCCTCCAATCCCAAACTGTTGCTGCTGGATGAACCGCTTTCAAATCTAGATGCCAAGCTGCGCATCGACATGCGCTCCGAGCTAAAGCGGCTCCACAACGAAATGGGCACCACCATCATTTATGTTACCCACGACCAGGTGGAAGCTCTTACCATGTCCACCAAAATAGCTCTTTTCAAGGAAGGGTCCCTTGCTCAGGTAGCGCCACCTATGGAGCTTTACATGAACCCCATTGACCTGCAGGCCGCCGACTTTATCGGAAACCCCAGGATCAACTTTATCCAAGCTACCGGCAGGTTGGAAAACGGTCGGCTATATGTGGATTCCGATTTGGGCAGCTACGTGTTCGAAAAAGAGCATTTCACCAATGAACCCATTCCGGAAGGTCAGTTCTCCTGTGTCATCGGCCTGCGCCCCGAACAGGTTATCATCGAAGAACAGCCCTCCCCAGGCGCCATTGAAGCAAAGGTTTACGCCAGTATGCCCGCCGGTTCCGAAACTCTGGTTACCCTTGTGGTGGATAAGCAGGAATTGTTGGCAAAGCAGATTGGTCTGGCCGATTACCACATCAATCAAACGGTTTACCTGAACATCGACCCCAACAAGATGAACATCTACGACGAAAAAAGCACGCGGTTAATTAAGCTTGCGGTTTAATTGGACCGGAGCACATTTATTGGCATAAGCAGAAAGGAGAACCATGTATGAATATGAAAAAGATCCAGGCACTTTGTGTCGCTGCACTGATGTGCAGTACTGTTCTCTTTGGATGTCAAAGCACTGCTTCCTCCCCAGCGGCCAGTCAATCTACCAAAGCCCCGGATTCTGCCACTTCCACTTCTGCGCCAGACAAATCCAACGCAAACAGTACCGCCACCAGCAGTAACGAAGACGACAAGTGGAACGACATGACCGACGAAGAGCTTTACGAGCTTGCCAAACAGGAGGGCGGAGAAATTACCATTTATTCCATTTCCAGCCGTATGCCCCGCACCTGCGAAGCCTTTATGGAAGCATATCCCGAGCTGAAGGCGGTCGCCACCGACTTTGACCAGAACGAAGCGATTTCAAAAATCGAAATTGAAGCGAAAAGCAACAATATTAATGCCGATGTCCTTCAGTGCAAGGACAGCGCGGGAGAAATTTACTACAACTTTTTCCCTGCCGGTTATCTGGAAAACTATTACCCCACCGACATCTGCTCCAAAATTGATCCGGAGTTGCTGAAATACGGAATGCCCTTTTATGCGGGGCTCAACTTCTGGTACTACAACACCCAACTGCATGAATCGGCCCCCGTCGACAACTGGTGGAAAATCATCGAGAAGGATGAAAACGGCAACAACAAATACAACCTGGTGTTTGAAAATCCCAGCTCCAACGATACTTATATGGCATTGTACTGCCATATGATTCTCATGTCCGACGAAATGGCCCAAGCCTACGAGAAAGCCTACGGCAAACCTCTGGAGTACACCTACGACGCATCTCAAACCCCCGGTGTGCCCGAAAACAACGCCGGCTACGAATTCCTTTACCGTTTGAGTCAATGCAAGCTCACCTTTATCGGTGACGGCGACGATATTGTGGAGGCCGTACACGGCGCTGGTTCCACCGGAATCGATACATTGGGATTCTGCTCCGCCGGCAAAATCACCAATCGGGATGACAACGGCTGGAACATCGCCTGGGTCGACAATTTGGACCCCTTTGTCGCAGTGATGAATACCAACTACCTGTACGTTGTCAAAGGTTGTGACAACCCCGCAGGGGCTCGTCTGTTTATCCGCTTCCTGATGGGCGGAACCGATGGAAACGGCCCTGGATTTAAGCCCTTTACCAAAGAAGGCAACTGGTCCATCCGCAGCGACTACACCAACCCCAACAATCCCTTTGGCGTCAACGATATCAACACCATTCCCTGCGACATCGAAGGAATCTACGATTTCTTCCTGGATGCCAAAGATTTCTGGGATTACTGGCTGTCCAAGAGCCCTGCAAAATAATGCAAGTGGCCCGGCTGTCATTGCATCAGGCGGCGGGTTGACCCGCTGCCTGATGTTATTTCCATCAGAACGGATGAGTGGCAATGGCAAAACAACCTTCTCTGCCCCTACCCCGGCTGGAGTGCCAGAAACAATGGAAAAAACGAGGCGACGCCTTTTGGAGTATCTTCCTGCCCACCAAAGACGGTAAGATAAAAAGCACCCTTTTGATTTTTACTTTTTGTCTTTCGATTCTGTTTTTATCCGTTTACATTTTATCGTACCTTCTTCTGTTGGACAGTTTGGACACAAAGCTATCGGGTAAACTACCTCTTTTCTGGGTCAATGTGGTGGAGAGCTTGATTCCCGCCGTCATTGGCACTTGCTTGTGCA
>JAKPGH010000276.1 GCA_029550985.1 Bacillota bacterium | reverse complement strand
AGCTTTCGCAGGGCTTGCAGTAATGGCCCTTGTAGGTTCCCTTGTAGATTTCCCCTTTGTCGTAAAGGGCCTTGAAAATTTTCTGCACGCTTTCCACGTGGTAATCGTCGGTGGTGCGGATAAACCGGTCGTAGGAAATCCCCATCAAATCCCAAAGCTCTTTGATGGTGTCCACAATGCGGTCCACGTATTCTTTGGGGGAAACGCCGGCTTCTTTGGCTTTGGATTCAATCTTCTGGCCGTGTTCGTCGGTGCCGGTCAGGTAAAACACATCAAACCCCTGCATTCGCTTGTAGCGAGCAATCGCGTCGCAAACCACCGTGGTGTAACAGTGGCCGATATGAAGCTTATCCGACGGATAGTAAATGGGAGTGGTGATGTAGAACTTACCTTTCATGAATGAATCCTCCTAGGTTTGGGGGAATCCCCAGGTTTGATGTGTTCGAAAAATTTTACAAAGAATTGCGACTTTTTAAGGGAATGCTAATTATAATAGTTTCACTTGCATAGGCGTTATTATACCACTTTTTGGCGAATTTATCAACAGAATATACCCCTTGCGCAAGCGAATATAATAAGGTATACTAAATAGGCGAGCAAGCAAGGAAACGGCCGAAGGTTTGATACCTTTGGAGGAAAGTCCGGGCTCCACAGGGCAGGATAGCTGCTAACGGCAGCCGAGGGCGACCTCAGGGCTAGTGCAACAGAAAAGAACCGCTCTTTTTCAAGAGCAAGGGTGAAAAGGCGAGGTAAGAGCTCACCAGAGTGCAGGCGACTGCACTGCTGTGTAAACCCTATCCGGAGCAACACCAACAGGAGGCAATGCGGTGGCCCGCCGGGCCTCCGACAGGTGGCTTGACGTCCCGCGGCGACGCAGGACGCAGATAGATCGTTTCCAAATACAGAACCCGGCTTATATGCTTGGTCGCATTTCAATCTCCCATTTTGGGGGATTATTTTTTTACCTTTCCACTGCCAAATTAACAAAAAATATAAAAAATAATGAACCGTCTGGCGGGCAAAATAATGATGTGCCGCGGAAGAATCACAAAAAATCAGGTATCGCGCTCTGACCTGTTTTTTGTATCGGCTGCGGCACAAACTCTGTCAAGGAGGGTCTTGCCGTGACGAACTTGACCGCCAAAGAGCTTTCCGCCATTAAAGACCAGCTCGGTGTGGAGGAAAACCTCATTAAAAAGTACAAGATGTACGCCCAGAACACCCAGGACATGGTTCTCAAGCAGAAATGCGAAGACATCGCCCAGAAGCACCAGAACCACTTCAATACCCTGATGGGTCACTTGAGCTAGGAGGGATGAGTTTATGATGACTCAAGGCTTTGCCGACAAAGATATGATGACCGACATTCTCTCCAGCCAGAAAAACATCACCGGCATTTACAACACCTACGCCAACGAATGCGCATGCCCCAACTTAAAAGCGGACATGATGAACATTCTGAATGAGGAGCACCAGATTCAGCACGACGTGTTCTGCGAAATGCAAAAGCGGGGCTGGTATCAGACCGAACCGGCCGAAGTGACCAAAATTAACGAAGTAAAACAGCAGTATGTGAGCATGAGCAAGTAGCGCGGGCAGGTCGGACCACGAGTCCGGCCTGTTTTTTACATATAACTTATAAATATACAAAAACGAAGAATAATTATAAAATTCTCCCAAAGATGTGAATCGTTGAGGACCACTTTTGGAAGGAAGTATAAAAATTCGGAGATTTCGAAAAATTATAACTTCACAGTCTTGCAAAATCTTTAAGGATGTGTATAATTAGGGATATTGTAATACATGGCAACTTGAAACCATCGGACGAATATCCGCCCGATTCCAAAGAGGAGATGGATTTATGAAAAAGTTTAGTGTTGTTCTTTCTCTCTTGCTGGTGGTCCTGCTGGTGTTGGCAGGTTGCGGCGCAAAGGAAACCCCTTCCAAGGAATCTTCTCCCGACGCCAACGCACAGCCCACCAAGGTAGAATCTGCCGAAGAATCTCACGCTGCCGAATCCCCGGCCCAGGAAGCTCCGGCCGAAGGCAGTGGTCTTGCTGGAAAAACCCAACTGATTATGGGAACCGAAGCCGGTTTTGCCCCCTTTGAGTACTACGACGAAGCCGGCAACGTGGTGGGCGTCGACCCCGATATCGCCCAGGCCATCGCCGACTCTCTGGGGATGGAGCTGGTCATTCAGGAAATGGACTTTGACGCCATCATTTCCGAAGTGCAGTCCGGCCGCATTGACTTTGGCGCCGCCGGCATGAGCATCACCGAGGAGCGGGCCAAACAGGTGGACTTCTCCATTCCTTACGGCGCCTCCAAGCAGGTTCTGGTCGTCCGCGCCGACAACACCGCAATCACCGGCGGCGAATCCCTGGCGGGGAAAAAGGTGGGCGTACAGCTGGGCACCATCGCCGACCTGCTGCTGACCGACGAGTATCCCGACGTCACCGTGGAGCGGTACAAGAAGTACTTTGAAGCGGTGTCCGACCTGACCAACGGCAGACTCGACGCCATCCTGATGGACATTCTGCCCGCTCAGGAGTTCCTGGCTCAGAACACCGAGCTGAAGGTTCTGGAAGAACCCCTGATGGTGGACGAGTACGCCATTGCCGTGAAGAAGGGCAACACCGAGCTGCTGGACGCCATCAACAAAGTGGTGCAGGAACTAATTGACAGCGGCAAAATTGATGAATTTATGCAAAAGCACAGCGCCGCTGCCGAACAATAAACCATACAGGGCAGGAGATATGGCCTGCCCTGGTTTCCTGTTTTTTCGAAGGTTGAAATTTGCTGGGAATCAACAAGCTGTTGGCCCAATTAGCCCGAGCTGTGGCTCCTCACCGCTGCAATGTGCCGGGCATCATCACTGACTCTTGGAGCGGGAATTATGATGAATTTCTTATACGGAATCTGGGACTCCTTTTACTTTTCGTTTTTTGAAGCCCAGCGCTGGAAATTTTACTTGGGCGGGCTTAAGAACACTCTGTTTATGTCTGTCGTGGCCTGCATCATCGGCGTTGTCATCGGCCTGGTGCTGGCCATCCTCAAGGTAAGCGCCAACAGCTTGTCAAAGCCCCGGGGTCGCCGTACCCTGGGCGGCTGGCTGATTCGAGTGGGAAGCGGCTTTGCCGACCTCTACACCACCGTCATTCGCGGCACGCCCCTTTTGGTGCAGTTACTCATTCTCTACTACGGCGTCTTTAAAACGGCGCCAAAGGAATACGCCATGTGGGTGGCGGGGCTTTCCTTCGGCATCAACTCCGGAGCCTATGTCTGCGAGATTATTCGGGCGGGCATCCAAAGCATCGACCGGGGTCAAACCGAAGCGGGGCGCTCCCTCGGTCTCAATGCCCGCCAGACCATGCAGCTTGTGGTGCTGCCCCAGGCGGTCAAGAATATTTTGCCCACCATTTTCAACGAATTCATTACGCTGCTGAAGGAAACTTCGGTGGCGGGTTACATCGCCCTCACCGACCTGACCCGTGCCGGCGACGTGGTGCGTTCCCGGGTGTGGACCATCACCCCCCTGGTGATTTCGGGTTTGATTTACTTAATTCTTGTCATCCTGCTGACCAAGGTGCAGGGAGTTTTGGAAAGGAGGCTGGGTGCCAGTGATCGACGTCTGTAACCTTTCCAAGGCATTTGGGGATCATTTGGTATTGGACGGCATCAACGAGCGGATTGAAAAAGGGGAAAAGGTGGTCATCGTGGGGCCTTCCGGCTCCGGAAAATCCACCTTTCTGCGCTGCCTCAACCTGCTGGAACAGCCCACCGGCGGCGAAATTTTCTTCGAGGGGCAGAACATCACCGACCCTAAAACCAACATCAACCTTATCCGCCGGAAAATGGGGATGGTGTTTCAGCAGTTCAACCTCTTTCCCCATCTGACCGTCAAGAAAAACATCACCCTGGCCCCCGTCACTTTGGGCATTTGCTCCCAGCAGGAAGCGGACGAAAAGGCCATGGCTCTGCTGGAGCGGATTGGCCTGGTGGAAAAAGCCAACGCCTACCCGCGTCAGCTTTCGGGCGGGCAGCAGCAGCGCATCGCCATTGTGCGGGCTCTGGCCATGAATCCCGATGTAATGCTCTTTGACGAGCCCACCTCCGCCCTGGACCCCGAAATGGTGGGCGAGGTGCTGGAAGTGATGAAGGAGCTTGCCCAGGACGGCATGACCATGGTGGTGGTCACCCACGAGATGGGCTTTGCCCGCGAAGTCGCCACCCGGGTCCTGTTTATGGATGAAGGGAAAATCAAGGAGCAGGCGCCTCCCGGCGAGTTTTTCAACAACCCGCAGCATCCCCGGTTGAAAGAATTCCTCAACAAAGTGCTGTAATAGTAAATCCTCAAAGCCATATGGCTTTGAGGATTTTTTGCTCGGTAGAAGCATTTTTCCGTTTACTGGGGAACGGGCTGATTGGCTTCAATGGCCTTTAAAATAGCAACGGCCTTTTCGTAGTCCTGGTTGGAATACTTGTAGAGATTTTTCTCGGAGGTAATGGCAAAGCCTGCTTTTTGATAGATTTTAATGGCTTTGTGGCTCCATGTCTGGGTGTGAAGGTAAAAGTCCCGGTCCCCTTCCATTTCCACCATCCGGCGGACGATTTCCGCCACAATGGCCTTCCCCAGCCCTTTTCCCTGATAGTGGGGCTTGACCGCCACCCAATGCACCCAAGGGTCCCGCCGGTTGCCGGTGTAGTTCCACCAGGCCGTTGCGGTGGCCACCTTTTCGCCGGCGTCGGACTGGATAAAGATGCACCGCCGCTCCAGCTCCGCCAAATAGGGCAGGTATGTTTTTTGAAAGTACAGCAGCGCGTCAATTTCGCTGTCAAATTCCAGCACCGAGGTTTCAATTTGGGCCCACGCCTTTTCGTCCCCCGCCTGAAAGGGGACGAAGGAATAGCCCTCGGGCAGAACAACGGGGGGCAGAGGGGTGTTGCTTTTCCGATGCATCAGTACATCCACATAGGGGACGGATTTGTCCAACATCGCAGAGCCTCCCTTTCCTATTTTCCTATGAATTATAGCCCCAGCGCTTTTCCCAAAGCCAGGGCCAGGGCAAAGGCAGGTTTGGAGGACGCAAGAACCGGAATGTTGTTTTCGTCCGCCCGCCTTCTGGCGTCTTCGTCCAGATGGGCGCCGTCGCAGAGGATGATACAGCTGACATCGGCCAGCAGGGCCACCGCCACCGCGTTGATGTTGCCCATGACGGTAATCCAGGCGCTGTTTTCCTCCGCATGGCCCATCACCCAGGAGAGAAAGTCCCCCACGTAGCCTCCGGTCACCGTCCGCTCCAGTCCGCCGTGGCCGGCAATACAGGTGCATTCCAACAACTCACTGAGCGTTTTTACCGTCATCATTTTGCTCCTCCGTAGGGTGAATCCTGCCTCGGTCGGCAGGGTGGTCTGACAGGCTGACGCCCAAAGAACTTGCCTCCTTGCGGAGGATGAAAATGCAGTCGTTGAGCCTTGCGCCGCTGCCGGTGACGATGTCCTCCGCCAAAGCCCGGCAGGAGGGCGCGCCGCAGCTTCCACAATCCAGGGCCGGCAGCATCTTTTCCAGGGCGTCGATTTCCTGCATCATGCGCATGGCTTCCACCAAATCGGAGGAAAGCTGCATGCCGCCGGTGTATTCCAGCTCCCCGTCCCACTCCAGGATTTCGGGGGAGACGGAGCCGTTGACGTGGTTGAGAGACACCGGCATGTACTTGCGCAGGCGCTGGATGCGGGCTTTTGCCACGTAAGGGTTTTCCACGGTGAGAACGCCGCCGACACACCCTCCCGGGCAGGCGTTGAGCTCGATGAAATCTAACTCGGTCAGGCGTTCGTCCTCCAGCTGGTCCAGCACGGTGATTACGTTTTCTATGCCGTCGGCCGCCAAATACTGTTCCCGAATGAGGGCGGCGCTTTCCCCGCCGGAATTGGCCCAGCTCACCCCGATGATACCGCTTTTGGAAAGAGGCCGGGGCGTTTTGACCTGCTCCATTTTCTCCAGCAAAGGCTTGTAAATGTCGGCGATGGAAAAGGCGCCGTCCACCCAGCTTTGGGAAATGCCGATGGGGGAGACGATATCGGTGACCTTGGCGGGGCAGGGGGTGATGAAAAAGCACCCGATTTCCTCCTTGGCAAGGCCGGTTTGCCGTATGGCCTCCTCTTTGGCCAGGCGGGCTGCCACCTGCATGGGGGAAAGGTGGGGCAGCACCTGTCCGCACAAATCGGGGTATCGAACCTTCACCAGCCGCACAACGGCAGGGCAGGCCGAGCTGATGACGGGGGTTTTCAGCTTGTTTTCCCGCATAAGCTGGCGGGTGTAGTCGGAGACCAGCTCGGCGGCGCGACTGACCTCGAAAACGCTGTCAAATCCCAAATCGATTAAACCCGTCAGGACGTAATCCACGTCCAGCAAATGGTTGAACTGCCCGTACAGGGTGGGAGCGGGCAGGGCGATTTTGTAACGGAAGTCGTCCATCATGCTCAAAGGATCGGTGACGGCCCGCTTGGCGTGGTGGGGACAGACCCGGATGCATTCGCCGCAATCGATGCAGCGGTTGGAGATGATGCGCGCTTTGCCGTCCCGTACCCGTATGGCCTGAGTAGGGCACCGCTTGATGCAGTTGGTGCAACCCAGACATTTTTCTTCATCTAGGCGTACACTGTGAAAATATTGCATTCGGAAGACCCTTTCCAATTGTATTCCCGGAGCGTTATGAACTTTTCAGCTCACCGATGGTTTGGCAGTGTAACTGCACTAAAATCTGAAAAATTCAAAAACCCTCAAGGGGTTATAAGGGTTTGCTCAAAACGCCGCAGCTCTGTTGCGTCCTTCTGCTTCCCGATACAGGCCAAAAGCGAAAAGCCTTGCCGCTCGGACGAGGCTTTAGCTCTTCGAACCGCGAACCCGAATGATCATGTAGACATCGGTGCCTTTTCCAATGGCAGTGTCGATTCGAAACTCGTCGCAGCACTTTTTCATGTTGGGCAACCCCATGCCAGCCCCGAACCCCAGGGCGCGAACCTCGTCCGGGGCGGTGGAATAACCTTCCTCCATGGCTTTTTCCACATCGGCAATGCCGGGGCCCTGGTCGGAAAGCAAAATTTCCACCCGGTCGGGGAAAATTTCCACCCTTGCGATTCCGCCGTTGGCATGAATCACCATGTTGATTTCCCCCTCGTACATGGCGATGGAAACCCGGCGAATGGCATCGGGATCATATCCCAGTTTTTTGAGGATGCCCTTTACCTTGCTGGAGGCCTCTCCAGCCCGGGTGAAGTCGTTGCCCGGCACCTCATACAGCTGGACGATGGGCTGCACAGAAGAACTACTCATCTCAATGATTCCCTCTTCCCGATGGATAGTGGCTAACAGTCGCCGCCCCGCAGTCCTGCCTGATACAGCTTGCCGCAGGCCGAAAACATCCGGTACCGGGTGGTGAGGACGGCAATACCGCGCTGTCTGGCCAGTTCCACCACGTCGTCCCCCGGCACCTTGCCCCGCACAAAGCAGATACAGCGCATATCCAGCATTTCGGCGGTGCGGACGCTCTGGGGGTTAATCAACCCGGTCAGCAACATGCCCTGATCCTCGATAAAGGCAAGAGCGTCGCTCATCATGTCGGTGCCGCAGGCCGTTTGAATTTCCAGGTCCATATCGTCGCCGCAAAGAACCTGGGCGTCCAGAAGCTCCACAATTTCTCTCAGCTTCAAGGCAAAACCTCCTACCTGTTGTCTACTTTGCCAGAAACCGGCAAAGAAGGTAATCGTGCCATTTTATGGGGGTTTATCCAGTGTTGAAAGGGATAAAATGCCACAGTCAGATACCTTATTATAACATGAATTGATACTGGAAGTTGACAATCTTTTATCATTTTTTTTGTGACCAACCAACAACCAAATTAGTTAAAATGTAAAACCGACATGTAAAACCAAAAGTTTGTTATTCATTCCGCATAAAATGTTATATTAGGCTAACCGATAAAAACCGCTGTAATTGCGATAATGATGCGGAAAAGTGAAGTTTTCTTGTAGATTTCGCCTCATAGTTTTGTTATAATGTGTGAGGACAAAAAGGGGGCAGGGCGTATGCGGGAGCTTTCCCTTCATGTGATGGATATCACCCAAAACAGCATTGCTGCTGGAGCGTCCCACATTGGCATCGTGGTGGAGGAAGACACCAAAGCCAAAACCCTTTCCA
>JAKPGH010000244.1 GCA_029550985.1 Bacillota bacterium | reverse complement strand
CGGTCCCGTGGTCAACCAGTGGATGCAGACTTCCATCCCCTGCATTTTTGCCTGCGGCAATGTGGTTCACGTCAACGACCTGGTGGACAATGTCTCCCGGGAAAGCGAAATCGCCGGCAGAGAGGCCGCCCGTTACGCCATGGGCCTTTTGCCCGAGCCAAAGGGCACCGTGACCTGCGAGCCGGGGGACAATGTGCGGTATATCTGCCCGCAGCATATTGACCTGTCGGGAGAGGATTCGGAGGTGGACCTGTACTTCCGAGTCAATCGGCCGGAGGAAAAGGTGTTCGTCCGCCTGCTTTGCAACGGCAAAGAGCTGAAAAAGAAACGGGCGGTCAAGGTAAACCCGGGGGAGATGGAGCACCTTACAGTATCCCTGTCCGACTTGACGGCGGGAAAACTGGAAGTTTCCGTGGAGAAGGGGGCGTAGAGAATGACCCAAAAGAACATTATCTGCATTGTCTGCCCCGTCGGATGCCACATCACCGTCCGCGGAGAAGGCCGGACGGTCCATTCCATCGAGGGCAACCAGTGCTCCCGCGGTGTGGAATACGCCCGCAACGAGTTTATCCAGCCGATGCGCATTCTAACCACCACCGTCAGGGTGGAGGGCGGCGACACCCCCCTGTTGCCCGTCCGCTCCGACCGGCCGGTTCCGCTGGAAAAGTTGATGGCGTGCATGGATGTCATCAAAGAGGTGACGGTTTCCACGCCGGTACACCGCTATCAGGTGATTGTTCCCGACATTCTGGGGACAGGCGCTAATATTGTTGCAACAGGAGAAGCCTCCTAAGTCAATACACCCCTCAGAAACAAACAAGCCGAAGGAGCAATCCTTCGGCTTGTTTGCGGTAGTAAAAATGGTAGTAAAATGTAGGAAGCAAGTTGTTTAGAGGTCGATGTCCTCCGAGTTGGTCAGCTTGAAGAACAGCAACAGGGACGCCACCATGGTGATGGTCAAAATGGTGGACAGAGCGGAAGCTGTTCCGTAGCCGCCGCGGCTGATTTCCTGGAAGATGGTAACCGTCATGGTCTGAGTCTTGCCGGTATAGAGCATCAAAGTGGAGCTCAACTCATTGATGATGGTAATCCAGCTCAGGATGGCACCGGACACAATACCGGGCACCATAACGGGCATCGTCACATTGAAGAAGGTCTGCATCGAGCCGTAGCCCAGGCTGGTGGAAGCTTCGTCGATGCTGGGACTAATCTGCCGAAGAATAGCGGCGCTGGAACGCACCGTGTAAGGCATACGGCGCACCACGTAGGAAATGATGATGATGGCCGCGGTACCGCTGAGAATCAGCGGAGGCTTGTTGTAGCTCATCAGAAGAATCAAACCGAAGATGGTGCCGGGAATAACGTAGGGGAACATGATGAAGATATCCAGCAGCTTGGAAAGCAGATTCTTCCGGCGCACCGTCAAGTAGGCAAACAGGGTTCCCAGGATGATGACGATGATGATGGAAATGATGGCGTACTTGAAGGTGTTGGTAATGGAGCTGAGGGACTTTTTAAACACGGTGGTGTAGTTGCCAAATCCATAACCTTCGGTCCACATAATGCCGTTGGAGTTGCGGAAGGAAAT
This sequence comes from Bacillota bacterium, assembly GCA_029550985.1. Classification (GTDB taxonomy): domain Bacteria; phylum Bacillota; class Clostridia; order Oscillospirales; family Ruminococcaceae; genus WRAV01. The sequence goes on along the minus strand of JAKPGH010000244.1, from coordinate 2,247 downwards.
GGCAATGATATAGATCTGAGGCAGAGTGGCCAAAAACACGATGAGGTACACATAGGCGTGGGCCAGTACATTGCTGATTCCCTTAAGCTTCTTGGCCTTGGGAGGATTCAGCATGCTCATGGTGTAGTTTTTTCGGTTGGAAATATACTTTTGCAGGGAGAACACAATGGCTGCCACGGCCATCATAATGACGGCAACGGCAGAGGCGAAGTAAGCGTTGGTTCCGGTTTCGCTTACCCACTCCTGATAGATGATGACAGGCAGAGTGCTGTATCCCTCGCCGATCAGACGGGGAGTACCGTAGTCGGCAAATGCACGGAGGAAAACGATGGTTCCGCCGGCCAGAATGGTGGGCAATACAAGAGGCAGGCTTACCTTCACTACCTTTTGAATGCCGTGGTAACCAAGGCTTTCGGCAGCTTCTCCCAGAGAAGCGTCCACTTTTTTCAGCGCGCCTTTGGTATACATGTAGATATAAGGGAAGAGCTTGAGGGTAAAGACCAGAAGGATTCCGCCAAATCCGTAAATGCTGGGTATCTTAATGCCCAGAGCCTTGAAGAAGTTAGTGATAACTCCGTTGCGGCCCAACATCAAAATCCAGGAATAGGCGCCCAGGAAGGGAGGCGACAGCATGGAGATGATGATGAGAATATCGACAAATCTTTTACCTTTGATGATGAAGTTGGTGTTGATATAAGCCAGCGGCACACCAATCAGGGTAACCAAAACGGTGGCGCAGAACACCACAGCGACGCTATTTTTCAGGGCAACGCTGTAATAAGGGCGGGAAAAGAACTTGACGAAGTTGTCAAGGCTGAAACTGGCGCCTTCGGCGGTCTGGAAAGAATAGATAAGCATCCGTGCCACAGGAATGATCAAAAACATTCCAAAGAACACGATGGATACAATGCCCACAAAGCTCCAGAAGTCAAACCGGACGCCTTTCTTAAACATTGCTCTTCACCCCCGAAACCAGGGTAGTCAACTTATCTTTGTCAAAGAAGTTGATCCGGCGAGTGTTGACGGACATATACACGGTTTCGCCGGGCTCGTAAATCCGTTCGGCGCTGCTGGTGTCGGAAGTGACTTCCACAGGCTCTTTGGAGCCAAAGTCGATGTGGTAGTTGATGTATTTGCCCAAGAAGCGCTTGACGGTGACAACGCCCTTCATTCCCTTGTCCGGAGAGGTGAAGACAAACTCCTCGGGGCGGACATAAACCAGAATTTCCTGATTTTTCTGCAGAGGGACCAGGTTCTCCACTTCGATGACCAGGCCGGTTTCCATCCGAATGGTGGTTTTGCCGTTTTCCTGAGACAAAACGGTGCCGGTGAAGTGGCAGGAGTGGCCGATAAAGTCGGCGACGAAGGTGTTGTAGGGACGAGAGTAGATGCGCTCGGGAGTCTCGATCTGCTGAATGTCGCCCTTGTTCATAACGGCGATGCGGTCAGAGATGGCGAGAGCTTCTTCCTGATCGTGGGTGACGTACACGGTGGTGATGCCGATCCGCTTCTGAATATCGCGAATAGCTTCCCGCATTTCCAGGCGGAGTTTAGCGTCAAGGTTGGAGAGAGGTTCGTCCATGAGAAGCACCTGAGGTTGCACCACAATGGCACGGGCCAGAGCGACACGCTGTTGCTGGCCGCCAGAAAGCTTGTCGGGGTAACGATCTTTGTAAGGAGTGATCTGGACCACGTCCATAATCTCCGCGACACGCCTTTTGATTTCATCGGGTGGGAGCTTCTTGTTTTTCAAACCATACTCAATGTTGCGGTAAACAGTCATGTTTGGGAAGATAGCATAGTTTTGGAACACCATACCGAAATTCCGCTTATGAACAGGAATATTGTTGATGACCTTGTCATCAAAGGCTATGGTACCGCTTTCAACCGAGTTAAAGCCTGCAATCATCCGCAGAAGAGTGGTTTTGCCGCAACCGGAAGGTCCCAGCAGGGTAAACAGCTCTCCGGCCTGAATGTTTGCCGAAAGATCGCGGATTACCACGTGGTCTTCGTATTGCTTCTTTACATTCTTAATATTAATTGATACTGCCATAGTGTGCTCCATTCCTCCGTAATGACATGACCGCCTTTGGCGGGCACAAATATGGATATAATGGGAGCGCCCGCAGCTTGTTACGGCGGCGGGCGCCATTCTTTTATTTACTTACATTTTGGATCTTCCGGCCAAAACCTTAGGAAAGAGAAGTCCAGACATCCTGGAACTTGGTCTTGACATCGGAAGCGGAA
>JAKPGH010000239.1 GCA_029550985.1 Bacillota bacterium | reverse complement strand
CTCCAGGCGGCCGCGCAATTCCTGCGCCGCCGACGAATGGGGATAGGTGCAGTTGAGCAGAATGGCAAAGGGCTTGTTGATTTCTTTCAGCTCATTGACCACCCGTTCCTCGGCTTCTTCGTACTCCACTCGGGGAATGTCGGAAATGGAGCCGTCGGTGGTGATGAGCAGGCCGATGGAGGAGTGATCCTTAATTACCTTTTGGGTGCCGATTTCGGCGGCCATGTTAAAGGGGATGGCCTCCTCAAACCAGGGGGTGATCACCATGCGGGGCTGTTCGTTTTCAATGTATCCCAAAGCCGAGGGGACGATGTATCCCACACAGTCAATCATCCGCACGTTCATCCCCACGTTGTCGGCCAGCTGCACATGGACGGCCTCTTCGGGGATGAACTTGGGCTCGGTGGTCATAATGGTTTTGCCACCCGAGGACTGAGGCAGCTCATCCACCGCCCGCTCCCGGACAAAGTCGCTTTCAATATTGGGGATGACCAGGGTTTCCATAAACTTTTTAATAAAGGTGGATTTGCCGGTGCGCACCGGTCCCACAACGCCTATGTAGATATTCCCCTCGGTCCGCCGGGCAATATCGGTATATATATTGCGCTTTTCCATGGACGAAAACTCCTCTCCTCTATTACATAATCTAAAACAAATATATTCGCCCGGTGGTCAAGTTATGTGTTTTTGTTTGGTGTCATGATGGGAAAATTTACGATTTTTCACCCAAAACACCCCCGAAAGGCACCCAACCGTCGTAGTTTTGGGTGGCAACCCCTTTTCCTTATGGCGTCAAACAGCAGGGCCCCGGAACTTCCGGGGCCCTGGGAGCTGCATGATTACACAATGGGGATGAGCAACATACATTTTTCGCCCAGGGAATCTTCCTGGATGCCGTTTTCCTCCCAGATGGCGGCGGGGGAAGTGTTGTACCGCTTGGCGATTTCCCATACGCTTTCGCCGGGTTCGGCGTAGTAGATGTAGAGCTTGTTTTGCTCCTTTTGCTTTTGTTTGTTTTCGTCCACCGTAATGCTGGCGATGGACTGCCGCCGGATGGTGCAGTAGATGCAGCCCTTAATCATCACATCGCAGCGCAAATCAATTTTTTCCTTACCCACCAAAGAGTAGCTGGAGGACAGCACGTCGCAGGTGGGTTCAAAGGAAATGTCGTCGCAGGTAACCCCCAGCGGGATGGTGTGGCTCAACTGGCTCTGCTGCTCAAAGTAGAGGCACTCCCGGTTTTCCATGCGGGCAAAGAGGCTGATGGTGAGGTTGCAGTCCACCTGCAGCGCGTCTCCCCGCTGTTTCCAGGTAAGGGAATCCACTTCGCACCAGGCGTCCAGCACGCAGTCAATGCCCTCGGGCAAATCTAAGGACACTTTGTGCATGGCCACTTCGTTGACTACGTTGACCAGCCGCTGGAAGGTGACGGGGGCGTGTTTGCAGCTGCTTTCGTACCGGGTGGAGAAGCAGTCGCTGGCCACCGGGATTTCGGTGTGGCGGTGGGGGGT
>JAKPGH010000237.1 GCA_029550985.1 Bacillota bacterium | reverse complement strand
TGAAGAATATTGTGCTGGGTATCGCCCTGCTCATTACCAAAGCGACCCCCATCGGCTTCCAGAATAAGGGAGTAGACGCCCTGTTGTATTTGGGTTCCAAAACCATTAAGGGATTTCCCATCAGCTTTATTGTCGTCATGTTCTTGTATGCACTGTTCCATATTTTCCTTAATCAGACGGCTCTGGGGCGAAATATCTACTGCGTGGGTGGCAACGCCGAAGCCTCCAGGCTGTCGGGGATTGATTCCAAGCGGGTGATGAGAATCGTTTATACCTTATCCGGTCTGATGTGCGGACTTGCGGGCATTGTTCTGGTGGGCAGAGTGTCCTCCGCCAATGCCATGGCGGGTGTCACCTACGACACCGACGCCATCGCCGCCTGCATCATTGGAGGCGCCTCCTTTATGGGCGGTAAAGGCACCATCTGGGGCACCTTGATTGGAGCGCTGCTCATCGCGGTTATCCGCAACGGGCTGAACCTGCTGGGCGCCCAGAACGACATCCAATACATCGTAATCGGCGCGGTAATTGTACTGGCTGTGTTTATCGATATCACCCGCGAACAGATGGAAGCAAAGGCCAGAAAGATGGCGCTCAAATAACGAAATTCCTAAAGCGTAAAAAGGCGGAGCGAATGTTTACTCCGCCTTTTGTCTTAAAACAAATGCCGAAACTCCCTGGGGGTGACGCCGACTTCTTTTTTGAAGCAACGGCAAAAATGGGAGGCGCTGTTAAACCCGCACTGGCAAGCAATTTGCTCGATGGAATCGTCGGTGTTGATGAGCAGTTCCTTTGCTTTTTTCAGCCGGTAATTGATGAGGTATTCGTGGGGTGTGGTGCTGGTGAGATGCTTAAACCACCGAATGAAGTGATAGGGGCTGAGACCGGCGATATTGGCCAGTTGCTCCACCATGATGTCATCCTGATAGTTGGAATGGATGTAGCTGAGCACCTGTCGGGCGCGGGTGGTGCGGAAATCTTTGCCGCTGCTGTCGGTGGCGATTTCCCAAAGCATGGTATGGATTAAGACGGAGGCCTGGTGTTCGTCCACCATGTCCTCCTTCATCATGTTCAGAATACTATCCAGATTATGTAACGTGGTTTCGGAAGGGGTGGTCACCAGATTGTGCCGCTGGTCAATCAGGTCATAGTAATAGGAACTGGAAGCCCCGTTAAAATGGAACCACCGAAACTGTGTGTGGTCCGCGATGGACTGGAAAATGTGATGCTGCCGGCAATCCATCAGAATCATCTCGCCGGGGCCGACCGTCAGGGTGTTTTCACCAAACTGGCAGCGCAGCCCCCCTTCCACCACATACATCAGCAAATACATATTCAAATGTTGCCGCTCGATGCGATAGCGGGTGTCGCACCGAAATTCCCCTGCATACAGCAGGTAATAAAGCGCGTTCTGCGCAAAGGAGGACGGGATATGGGCATGGATAAAGGAATCCAATAACACGCAGGAATCTAGAATTTCTCTTTGAGCCATATGTGAATATCCTTTCTAACGTTCATTTCAACGGGATGAACGGATTCAATGCAAAGGGAAGCACTGCGAAAGAAAACCCACCTGGGACCAATATGAAATTCCATCCAGTCCCCGGAAGGAGCCGGGGACCTTTCAATAGCTATGATTGCGTTCCTTCTTAATTGCGGTTTAGAGGAATGGCATTACTTTTTGCCTGCCAGCTTTACCAGGGCAAAATCAATTTGTCCGGCGGAAACATTGGTGGAAAGCACCTTGACTTTGACCACATCTCCCAGCTGGACCTTGCCTTTGCCCCTTGTGTTGACAATGGCGATTTGCCCGTCGAAAGCCCAGTCTCCCGGCGGGAAATCCGCCAGCCGGACCAGACCTTCGCAGGTGTT
>JAKPGH010000228.1 GCA_029550985.1 Bacillota bacterium | reverse complement strand
CTAAAGGCCACCCGCAGCGGCTATCTGCGGCACATCCACACCGAAACCTGCGGCATTGCCTCGGTGGTGCTGGGGGCGGGGAGAAGCCGCAAGGAGGATTCCATCGACCACCGGGCGGGAATTCTCCTGCGCAAAAAGCCGGGGGACCCGGTTCGGGAAGGGGAAGTCCTGGCGGAGCTGCGCACCGCCCGGGAAGAACAGCTCCCCGAAGCCATGAAGCTTCTTGAGCAGGCGATTGCTATAGGCACGACGCCTCCCGCCCCCGTTCCCATGGTGTACGCGCGGGTCACCTCCGACGGGGTGGAGATGCTGTGTTAATTTTAGAGGTTAGGTAAGAAAACTTGTAAAAATTTGTTGCCTTTTTCTATCCATTCTGCTATGATAGGGAATAATTTTTGAAAGGGGTGTTTTGATGAAGGAGAGAGAGAGTTTTGCTTCACGATTAGGGTTTGTGCTCATTTCGGCGGGCTGCGCCATCGGGCTTGGAAACGTGTGGCGTTTTCCCTACATTGTGGGGCAGTACGGCGGTGCGGCATTTGTCCTCATCTACCTGCTTTTCCTGGTGGCGTTGGGTTTGCCCATTATGACCATGGAATTTTCGGTGGGACGGGCCAGCCGCAGCAGTATCGCCACTTCGTTTCATCAGCTGGAGCCTGAAGGCAGCAAGTGGCATATTTTCAGCTGGTTCGGCATGGCGGGCAACTATTTGCTGATGATGTTTTACACCACCATATCCGGCTGGATGGTAATCTACTTTGTCAAAATGGCAACCGGCGAATTTCAGGGGCTGGATGCGGACGGCGTGGCCAACGTATTCGTCAATATGACCTCCCATCAGCCGGGGTTGATGCTGGTTTACATGCTGCTGGTGGTGGCTTTCTGCATGGGCGTCTGCGCCATGGGACTGCAAAACGGCGTGGAAAAGGTCACCAAAGTCATGATGGTTTGCCTGCTCATCATCGTTGTGATGTTGGCGGTTCGGGCGGTCACCCTGCCGGGCGCGGCGAAAGGGCTGGAATTCTACCTTATGCCCAACTTCCACAATCTGATGTATGACGCCGAAGGCAACTTCCGCCTGGGCGAGGCTATTTTTGCCGCCATGGGACAATCCTTCTTTACCCTTTCCCTGGGGATCGGCTCCATGGCGATTTTCGGCAGCTACATTGGGAAAGAGCGCCGGCTGCTGGGCGAAGCCCTCAACGTCGGCATTCTGGACACCTTTGTGGCGTTGGTGATTGGACTTACCATTTTCCCCGCCGCCTTTGCCTTTGGCGTGAATCCGGGTGAAGGCCCGTCCCTTGTTTTCATCACCCTGCCCAACATCTTTAACGCCATGCCCGCCGGGCGGCTGTGGGGCAGCCTGTTCTTTGTCTTTATGATTTTTGCTGCCCTTTCCACCGTCATCGCCGTGTTCCAGAACATCATCTCCTTTGCCATGGATAAGTGGAACTGGAGTCTGAAAAAGTCGGTGCTGGTCAACTGGATTGTCATTTCAATCCTGAGCCTGCCCTGTCTGTTGGGCTTTAACGTGTGGTCCCACATCCAGCCTCTTGGCGAAGGCTCCATGATACTGGATTTGGAGGACTTTATCCTGTCCAACAACATTCTTCCTCTGGGTTCTTTGGTCTACCTGCTTTTCTGCGTCTCCAAACGGGGATGGGGCTGGGATAATTTTATCGAGGAAGCCAACACCGGAGAAGGTGTGCGTTTTCCCAAAGCGCTGCGGTTTTATATGACATGGATTTTGCCCTTTGTGGTGCTGGCCATCTTTGTGGTGGGCTATATGCAGAAATTTGCGCCCGCCAGCTAAATTCTTTCATTGTGGCAAAAAAGCGTGTATCCCCGGTGGATACACGCTTTTTATATGGTAGGGCAACAGCTTCCGGTTTTTCTGATAAGCCTGCGCTGCTAATGACAATGACGATTTGGCAATGTCAAGATGTCATTACGAATCAAGCCAGTAAGTGTGTATGCAATGCGTTCAACACAAGATTCTGCTGCAAAGAAGAAAGCGAAGGAGCCAAATGGCTTCTTCGCTTTTCTTTTATCCGATATAGTTGCGCGGGTTCATAATCTGACCTTTGTACCGCACCTCGAAGTGCAGGTGGTTGCCGGTGGCGTTGCCGGTACGGCCAACCGCGGCGATGACATCTCCCTGGTTGACGTACTGTCCCACCGAGACGTAAACGGCGCTGGTGTGGGCGTAAAGGGTGGTGTAGCCGTTGCCGTGGTCGATGATGACGTATCGTCCGTATCCGACACCGCTGTTGACCACACGCACCACCCGGCCTGCCGCTGCGGCAAAGATGGGGGTGCCGGCGGGGCGTGGAATGTCTACGCCGGTGTGGCCGGGATAGCCGCCCAAACCTACGTTGATGACACCGCCCACCGTGGGCCACATAAAGCCGGAGCTGTTGACGCGAGTGCCGCCGCTGGAAACAATGTTCTGCGGATTGTTGGTGCCCACAATCACTTTTTCAGTGATAGGGGCGCGAATCAGCACCCGGTCCAGAATTTCGCGGCTTACCTCCACTCCGTTGACGGTGGAGATGGCGGCGGTCACCCGCTGCAATCCCGGCTCTCCTTTGACGCTGACCATCCGGTAGCCCTTGACGTAGGTGGAGGTTTCTACTTCTTCCACTTCGTAAGGCACTTCTTCCTCATAGACGGTGGTGTAGGTGTTCATCACCGACATAAAGGGGCGGGCCTGGTTCAACAGCAATTGCTGTCCCGGCAAAAGCCCCGTCTCTTCCAGGAAGGGATTGAGGGCCACAATGCTGTCGTAGGACAGGCCGGTTTTGGTGGCAATCAGAGAAGGAGAGTCTCCGTATTCCACGGTATAGATTTCGTCCACCGTTTCATAGGAGCGGATTTTCGCCTTCAGGCTCTTGAAATCCACAATGGAGCTGAGAGGGTATACTCCCGGCTCCACCCGGATGCGCTTGGCAAAGCCGACTTTTTCGTCCTCCACGCCGGTGCGGGCATCCTCCAGAATGGATTCCAGCTCTTCAATGAGAGGGCCGCTTTCCCTAACCGCGCCGTAAAAGCGGTCATCTACGTAAAATCCGTACGCGTTGACAATTTTGTCCTGGGAAGTGGCCAAAATGCGGTTGGCCAGCTCTTTCTGGGAAGTGTAGTCTTCTCCCGGCCGGGCTTCCCGGACCACAAAATGAGGGGTTGCAATTAAGGTGCTGGTGTCGGAGGCAATGTAGCGTTTCTTGATGATGCGGGCCGCTTCGTCAAAGTCCGACTCTGTTTCGATAAATCCAATGCGGATATCGTTGTAATACACATCCAGTCCAAAAGGCTGATTGGCTTTTCCGTCGATATACTGGAACAGCAGAATGGCCGCCACAATGGGCACCGCATAGTTGAAGAGGGTGCGCAAAATGGTGAACAGCAGCCGCAAAAAGGTCAGGGCAATTGTAAAATAAGCCTGTATGGGAATTTTCCCGTCTTTTTTGCTGCGTTCAATGACGGGTCGCATCTGGCTGCGCACGGTGCCCAGCCTGACAAAAGGCGTGACCATTCTCTGAATCAGCCTCTTTCGGAAGCTGATCAAAAATTCTTTGGCCTGCTCCAACCGGCGCAAAGACCCTCCGCGCAGGCGTTTGAAAAACCGTCGAATTTGGCGGTGCAATCTCAGCCGCCTGCGCAGCAGAGTAATGCCCAGCACGTACAAATTCTTATAAATCCATATCAGGGTAAAGCGCAAGAGCGAGGGCTTCTGCGCTTTGCCCACCCGGCGAGGTCCGGAAGACGGCTTTTTTCGTGGTGGCTTGCGATGAATGATTTTTGGTTCTTTACCTGGCTGTGCCAAACTATTTCACTCCCTGCGATGATGAAAACTCATCGCTAGTTCCTTGTAAAAACTCTTAGAAAAATAATATCAATTCATTATACTAGTTTTTGGAGAAAAAAGCAAACCGGCCTGGTTGCTCAAAAGTGCTGTGAACAGGGCATTTTCCCCGATTCAAATCCGCATGGAAGGAAGAAAACAGCCATCCATCGTAGGGACGGCTGTTTTCTGCAGTCGGGAATCGGGTTACCGAATGGTGTCTTCGGTAATTTCTTCTATTTTGCGGAACTTTTTCCGCTCGCCCAATATTCTGGTGCGAATGTTTTCAAAGGAAATGTAGATGCAGGGCACTACAAACAAAGTGACCAAAGTCGAGAAGGTCAGTCCGAACACCATGACGGTTGCCAAAGGCTGCATCACTTCGGAGCCTTCCTGGCTGCTGAACATCATGGGAATCAGTCCCAGCACCGTGGTCAGGGTGGTCATCAGGATGGGCCGCAGGCGAACCGGGCAACCTTCCTGAATGGCCGTCAGCAAAGACATTCCTTTGCCCCGCAGCAGGTTGACGTAGTCCACCAGCACGATGCCGTTGTTGATGACCACGCCGATGAGCACCACAATGCCCAACGCCGCCGTAATGCCGAAGGTATGGCCGGTGATCCAGAGTCCCAGCACGCCGGAAGAAAGGGCGACCGGTACGGCAAACATGATGATAAAGGGATAGAACAGGGATTCAAATTCGGCGGCCATGATGGCGTACACCACAAAGAGAGCCACTATGGCGGCGTAAATCAGGTGGGCGATTTCCTCGTCCATAAACTGGTTGCTGCCGGATTCTTCAATGGTGACGCCTTGAGGCAGAATGTACTCCTGGGCGATTTTCTTTTCAATATCCCGGGTGACGGAGCCCATATCCCGACCTCCCAGATACCCGTTGAGGGTGACGTAAGTCCGCTGATTGAGCCGGGAAATGGAGATGGGCGACTGGACAATTTCCACCGATGCCACCTCCCGCAGGGGAATGGTGACTCCCATAGGGGTGGGGATGAGGAGGGTTTCCAGCTGTTTGAGGTTTTCTACGGCGTCGGTTCCCTTGGTGACCCGCACGTCGATTTCATCCCCCGCCACTTTAAAAACGGTGGCTTTGTTGCCGGACACCGCGTTGTTGACGGTGGCCATGATGCCTTGCGCGGTCAGGCCAAAGGAGGATGCCCGCAGACGGTCCACGGTAATCACCGCCTGGGGAAGGGTTTCGTCCACCGAGTGGGAAATATCCCGCAGGCCTTCCACATTGCCGCGCAGCAGTTCCACCAGATCGTTGGCCACTTCGATGAGCTGGTCGACGTCGTCTCCCACAATGTTGTACTGAATATCCGCAGTGGAAGACATTCCCATCATGTTGGTCATCATGGAGGTGACAGCTTCCACCTTAATTTCGGCGCCGGCAATATCCGTAACGCTTTTTCGGATGGCGTCGGCGATTTCCATCGAGGAACGGTCCCGCTCCTTCATGGGGGTCAGCGCCACCGTGATGGAGGCCAAATTGCTGGAGGTGTTCAGCATACTGGTCCCGCCAATGCTAGTGGATATATTTTCAATTTCGGGAACCTCTTCCAGCCGGCTCAAAACCTGCATGGCAACCGCCTGAGTGCGGTCAAGCACCGCGCCGGAGGGCAGCGTGATGTCGATGTTAATTTGCCCCTGGTCGGCGGCGGGAAGGAACTCCATGCCCACCACCAGGATGGAGCCGAGGGATGCGATGGTAAACACACAAGCGACAATGATGACGACGGCTTTATGGCTGGTAGCCCATTTGAGAGCACTGCGATAGCGCTCATTGAGAGCCTCGATGGCATTGGCCCAGGCATTCAAAATAGGGTCCAGGATGGTTTTCTTTTCCCGCGTATCCTTGGGAGGCGTGAGGAACAGGGAACAGGCCAACGGCACAAAGGTCAGAGCCACCAAAAGGGATGCCCCCAGAGAGAAGGAAACGGAAAGGGCCAAGTCGTTAAACACCTGGGCAATCAAGCCGCCGATCCAGGCCACCGGCACAAAGACCGAAACGGTGGTGAGGGTGGAGGCGACGATGGACATGGAAACCTCTCGGGCGCCGTTGATGGCCGCCTGGGCTCGGCTTTCTCCCCGCTCCATCCGGCGGAAGATGGCTTCCAGCACCACAATGGAGTTGTCCACCAGCATGCCGACGCCCAAAGCCAAGCCACCGAGGGACATCATGTTCATGGTCATATTGGCGAAGTACATAAAGGAGAAGGTGATGATGATGGAAAGAGGAATGGAGGCACCTACCACCAGGGTGGCCCGCAGGTTACGCAAAAAGATGTAGAGAACGATAATCGCCAAAATGGTGCCGCTGACTGCGTTGTCCGCCACCGAACGGATGGAAAGGTTGATGTAGTCGGCAGGGTCCAGCACCACTTGAGTTTCCAGCTCGGGGAACTCCTTGATGATGCGGTCCAATTCCTTCCTCACGGCCTTGGAAACGTTGACCGTATTGGCGTTGCTCTGCTTTTGGATGGTGAGG
>JAKPGH010000198.1 GCA_029550985.1 Bacillota bacterium | reverse complement strand
CTAATGTGGATTTGCCTATTCAGCGCGAACGGGTCACGCAGTACCCTATGGTGCAGGCTTCCAGCCTGAAGGGCGCTTTGCGGGCGGAGTATCGTCAATTTTATGGATTAGAAGATGATTCCTCTCAGGTGGAGGCCGTGTTCGGTAAGGCCAGTGGTACTGAAGATACATGGGCAGGTGCAATCTCTGCCGGGGATGCGCGTATCCTGCTCTTCCCGGTGCGTTCGCTGGCCGGGGTGTTTGCCTGGGTGACCAGTTTGCATGCGCTGGAATCCTTCCGCCGTGCCGCCGACCTGGTGGGTCGGTCCATCCCATGGGCATTGCCTCAAGGCGAGCCTGCTTCAGACGCCGCCTGGGTGGGAACCAACTCTCTGGTGGCGGCACAAGGTAAAGTGGTGCTGGAAGAGTTCAGTTTCAACGCTCAGCCCAAAGCCGAGGTGAATGACATTGCCCAATGGCTGGCGGTAAATGCTCTGCCGCAGGATGAGGCTTTTGCTTACTGGCGTAAGACCTTACCTGCACGTCTATGCATCCTGCATGATGACGCCTTCCGCGATTTCTGCCTCTACGGTACCGAGATTCAGACACACATCCGTATTGACCCGGGTAAGAAAACGGTGGCCGAAGGGGCGCTGTGGACAGCAGAGAGCCTACCTGTTGACAGTCTGCTTTATGCGCCGCTGATGGCAACAGATGTGCGCAACGGCAAAGACAGCAAAAGTGCCGATGAAGTCCTGAAGGAATTCGATTTCCTGCAGGGCGGACACATCCAGTTGGGCGGTGATGAGACCACCGGTCAGGGCTGGGTGGCGGTGAAGGTGTACGGAGGGTAATGCCATGGCTGAGGCGGTGTCCAAACAACGTTCATTGGAGCAGAAACGCGCCAACCACGCTTATGAGGCGGTGACGAAGGCAAAAGGGGAAAAGGAGAAGGAGTTGAGAAGCCTTGCTCGCAGTGCCCCCGCCAGCATTCAAAGTGTTGGTTTGGGACAGACATTAGCATTCTGGAAAGCCAAAAAGGAAGAACATCATCTGGCTTTGTACAATGCTCTTTCGGGTTGGCTGAAAGAACAGTTAGGTATCGAGGAGAGCCGCGACCTGCTGGAATGGATTGCCACCACGGCGGATAGTTTGCAGTACCGTCAGGCGACGGCGGAAGCCCTGGCGTACCTCAACTGGTACAAACGCTTCGCCGAGGCCGAATTGAAGGAGGATTGATCTATGGGCCCAAATGCTCCACAAAAACATGGCGGCCCCCCCAACCGCTCCGGCGGACAGCAGGGCAAAGGGGAAACCCCGGCTTCTTCGCAGGAATTTGAATATCCGTTGCCTAAAGAGGTGGTGGCCGTTTTCAAAAATGTTCCGGTCAGCAACCCTGGGCTGATTTTCGAGCGCTTTATCCCTTACCTGGGGGCAGATAAAGAGAACCGACGTAAGCAAGCCTTAAGTGCTGCCAAAACGGCTCCTAACCTCGACGCGCTCAAGGCGGCATATGGACGCTGGCAGGCATTGACCGAAGCCTGCAAAGCCAAAACCTTCACCCTCAAGACCGATTGGCGCTTCATCCCCGGTTTGGGACGCAAGACCGCGCTGGAAATTGGCTTTGGCTTCCACCGCTACGGTTTCCCTTACCTGCCGGCCAGCAGTGTCAAGGGCATTGCCCGCACCTGGGCGCTGTTTGAACTGGCAGCGCTCTTGGCCCTGGATGAGGAAAAATTGAATGACCTTGACCAAACACTTTCCAAAGAAGACAAAGAGTTTGATAAAGCCTTTGAGCGTTTTAAGCCCTCACCCGAGGCAAAGGATCTGGCAAAGACCATCCGTCTGGTGTTTGGTACATTGGATCAGGCGGGCGGTGCAGTGTTCTTTGATGCCATGCCCACCTCGGCGTTCCAGCTGGAGATCGACATCATGAATCCGCATTTCGCCCCCTATTACCAAGGCAAAGAACCCCCCGGCGACTGGCACAACCCCAACCCCATCACCTTTTTGGCAGTGCCGAAGGATAAAGAATTT
>JAKPGH010000158.1 GCA_029550985.1 Bacillota bacterium | reverse complement strand
CCCGACCATTCCATGCGGCTGCCTTTGCCCGTGGTGCGGGGCGGCGTCATGAACGCCCGTCCGGGAGACAAAGTGCTGGCGGAAATCGCCACCCGAGGAACACGCCACAGCGAACACACGGTTCGAATCGTCAAAAGTTTTGGCAGCGCACTTTCGGCGGCAGCCTGCTCCCAAGCCGTTCTGGCGGAGCTGGGAGTCCCCACTCAGTTTCCCGACGAGGTGATGGAACAGGCTCGCGCCATCGGCGCCTTTACCGGCATTCATCCCAAGGAAATCGCCGCCCGGCTGAATTTGCGGGAGGAAATCATCTTTACCATTGACGGCGCCGACTCCAAAGACCTGGACGACGCCATCAGCCTGAAAAAGCTGCCTCAGGGATGGGAGCTGGGGGTCCACATTGCCGACGTCAGCCATTACGTCACCCCTAACTGCCCGCTGGATTTGGAAGCCTACCGGCGGGGCACCTCGATTTATTATGCCGACAGCGTCATTCCCATGCTGCCTCCCGAGCTTTCCAACGGCATTTGCTCCCTCAATCCGGGAGAGGACCGGCTGACCTTTTCCTGCTTTGTTACCTTAGATCCCTCTGGCAACATGACCTCTTATCGATTCCAGAAAAGCGTCATCCGCTCCCGGGTTAAAGGGGTTTACAGCGAACTCAACGCCCTGCTGGAGGGCAGCCAGGAGCCGGCCCTTCGGGAAAAGTACGCCGAAGTCTGGGATACCCTGCTGGAAATGCAGAAGTTGGCTCAACTGCTGATTCAAAAGCGCCAGACGGCGGGCAAGATTGAGCTGGAAAGCGTGGAAAGCAAAATCGTTCTGGACGAAGCGGGGGAACCGGTAGAGATTCGCCCCCGCGAGCGGGGTTTCTGCGAGCGCCTCATCGAAGAGTTTATGCTGCTGGCCAACGAAGCCGCCGCCACCTTTGCCGCCGAGCGCAACCTGCCCTTTGTCTACCGAGTCCACGAGAATCCCTCCCCCGAAAAGCTGGAGGAGCTGTATCAAGTGCTGGCCCGGCTGGGCATTGCTTTCCGCCAGCCCAACCGCACCGCTCTTTCCCAGGGGCTTTCCGAAATCCTGAACAAAGTGGAAGGCACCCCTTACGCCAGCGTCATCAACACTCTAATGCTGCGCTCTATGGCAAAGGCCAAGTATTCCCATCAAAACATCGGACACTTTGGGCTGTCTTTGAAAAATTACGCTCACTTTACCTCCCCCATTCGCCGTTACCCCGATTTGGTGGTGCACCGCATCCTTTCCGCCGCCCTTTCCCCCATGAAAAAGGAAAATCTGGTGCGCCATTATGGCGGCTTTGTCGCCCAAGCCGCCGAACAGTCCTCCCAGCGGGAACTGGTGGCGGTCAGTGCGGAGCGCGGCTGCGAGGACTGCTACAAGGCAAGCTATATGGGCCGGTTTATCGGCCAGGAGTTTGAGGGCGTGGTTTCGGGATGCACCGCCCACGGAGCGTACGTGCAACTGCCCAACACCTGCGAAGGTCTGGTTCGGCTGGCGGATTTTCCGCCGGGAGATTGGGCTTTTGACGGGCAAATCGCCATTGTTAACGCAAGAGGCAAAGGCAAGGTCCAGCTGGGAGATGTGGTCAAAGTCAAGGT
>JAKPGH010000178.1 GCA_029550985.1 Bacillota bacterium | reverse complement strand
CCCAGCAAGTCGTTGGCGGAGCGAATGGGAACTTCCGTGGTCAGGTCTCCCGTTGCCACCTGTTGGGCGGCCAGGGCCTGATGGCGGATATTTTCCACCATTTTGGCAAAGGCGGCGGCAAGGCTTCCAATTTCGTCTTTGGCGTCGACGGCAATGTCGATGTCGACGTCGCCCAAAGCAAGTCGGTCCGCCGCGTTGACCAGTTGTGTAATGGGTCTGCTTATCAAGCGGGCTACGGTCAGTCCCATAACGATGGCCAGCAGCGCTCCCGCAAGGGACAGGGCCATCATGATGATGTTGGCTCTTTTGGAGGCGGCAAGAATCAAATTATACTGGGAGGCGGCGCCGTTGACCTTTTGATTAAACAGTTGGGTCATGGCGTCGTCCACATTCGCTACCGTTTGAGCCATATCATTGGAGAACAGCGCGGCGGTGGCATTTGTTTTGTTGCCGATGCGGGCAGATTGAATGATTTCTTCTGCCAGGACCAGGTATTTATCGTAGGAGGTAAGGAACCGGTTATACTGTTCCCTGGTAGCCTCCGCCACGATGGTGCTCTCGAAGTTTGCCATGATGGTTTGAATTTGCTCGTTTTTCGCATTCATCGCATCGATGGACCCTTGTATCTGGCTGGAATCCATCAGGATGATGTTGCGCAGTTCCACCCGGTATTCCTGGTATAATTCCAGCACCTGCGCAAGATCGGAAGTTGGTTTTGCCGCCTTTTCGTATAGAATCTGGGCGTCTTCCCGCACGCTGACTAAACTGACAACGCCGGTAAAGCCAATGATGATGGCCAAAACTGCCATCAAAAGAAAGCTGACAATTAACTTGTACGGAATTCTCAAATTTTTATACCAACGCATAAAACAACCCCTAACTTGTATTGCCGTTCATTGAGTATGTCTAAGTCATAATGTCGAAATGATTCAGTGCCAATGCTCGGAAAATTTAACACACTCCTCTTAGTTTGAAATCACCGTAATAACTACATTCTCATTCAGGATGAAGGATAAACATGTCCTATCAATACAACTCATAAAATATGAGTTAATATTATATCGGACAATATTTCGATATGTTTAGGGCACGGCTCATCGATTTGGAAGTCTATTCAAAACACATATCC
Source organism: Bacillota bacterium (assembly GCA_029550985.1). Classification (GTDB taxonomy): domain Bacteria; phylum Bacillota; class Clostridia; order Oscillospirales; family Ruminococcaceae; genus WRAV01. Next base: position 5,262 of record JAKPGH010000178.1, on the reverse strand, counting down.
TAAATTTTTAATTATTTAAATATCACAAAATTGATTTAAAAACTCCCGAAATTCTATCAATATATTGACAGTGACAGAAATTGGAGCTAATACAATACTAAAGGTTTTAAAATTCTTTTTACAAAAGTTTTCATAAAATTTAAATTATAAGATAGTGTTGACCATTGGTAGGAGGGAAGCCATGGAACAGCCAATAAAACTAAGGGTGTCTCAGATAGAAAAATCATTCCCGGGCGTAAAAGCGCTGGATAAGATTGACTTTTCGGTCAAAAAGGGCACGGTCCATGCGCTTTGTGGCGAAAACGGCGCCGGAAAGTCAACGTTGATGAAGATTATCAACGGCATCTACCAGCCCGACGCCGGACAGATTTTTATTGACGAAAAGCCGGTGCAGATCCAAAATCCTATTCAGGCAAAACAATTGGGGATTTCCATGATCTTTCAGGAAATGAATTACGTTCCCGAAATGAGCGTGGAGGAAAATCTCTTTTTGGGTAACCTGCCGGTCAATCGATTCGGCAAAGTGGATTGGAAAACCGTGCGCGCCAAGACCCTCGCCCTTCTGGAGGAAGAGGGCTTGCCCTATTCCCCGGAGCAAAAACTCAAGGAGCTTACCATTTCCGACATTCAGATGCTGGAAATTATTAAAGCCATCTCGTACAAATCGGACATTATCATTATGGATGAGCCCACCTCCGCCATCACCCAAAAAGAAGTGGATAAACTGTTTGAAAAAATCGAGGTTCTCAAATCGAGAGGCGTCAGCATCATTTACATATCCCACAAGCTGGATGAAGTGTTTCGGATTGCGGACGAAATTACCGTGTTGCGCGACGGCACCGTTGTGGCTTCACATCCCAAAGAGGAGCTGGATATCGAAAAGGTCATTTCCATGATGGTGGGACGGAAACTCACCAACACCTATCCCAAGGAGACGCTGCCCATCGGGCAAACCATCCTGGAGGTTAAGAACCTGCAGAGCCCCGGCGTATTTCACAATATCAGTTTTCGGGTTCGCCAGGGGGAGATAGTTGGGTTTGCAGGGCTGATGGGAGCCGGGCGCACCGAGGTCATGCGCGGGCTGTACGGGCTGGACCCCGTCAGCGGCGGAGAAGTTTATATCAAAGGCAAAAAAGTCGCCATTAAATCGGTAAAGGACAGCATTCAAAACGGAATGATCATGCTGTCGGAAGACCGCAGGCGGTATGGAATCGTTCCCATGCGCAGCGTCAAGGAAAACGCAACCCTTGCCAGTTTGAAAAAGATTTTTTACAGGGGGAGATTACACGTAAAGGTAGAGAAAACCATCGTGGAAGATCTCTTCTCAAAAATGCAGGTAAAGACCCCCTCGCTGGAAACTCCCATTCAATCCCTCAGCGGCGGGAATCAGCAAAAGGTATTGTTGGCAAGGTGGATGATGCTCGACCCGGATATCCTCATTCTGGATGAACCCACCCGGGGGATCGACGTGGGGGCCAAATATGAAATTTACAAGCTGATGACCCAATTTGCCACCCAGGGAAAAGCAATCATTATGGTTTCGTCTGAACTGCCGGAACTGATCGGCATGTGTGATCGCATTTACGTCATGTGCCAGGGTACCATCACCGGCGAGCTGGAACGAAAAGACTTTTCGCAGGAAGCAATAATGCGCTTTGCTGTTGGAGCCATGGAGGAGAAAAAGTATGAAGCAGCTAGGGCTTAAGTGGCAACAATTCCGAAAAAAGTACAATATTTATCTGGTGCTCATTGTTTTGTTCCTCATTTGCTCGGTCATTAACCCCAACTTCCTCTCGATTACCAACCTGTCCAACATTTCCCGGCAGTTGGCGGTTACCACCATTTTGGCCTTTGGCGCCACCATCTTAATTATCGGCGGCATGTTGGACCTTTCCGCAGGGTCGGTTCTGGCGTTGTCGGGGGTATTGTCGGTTTCCTGCTACAAGTCCACCGAATCGCTGCTGCTGTCTTTTCTGGTAGGAGTGGCGGTGGGTATCTTCTGTAATCTCATCAACGCAGTCATGGTCGCCAGTTTTCATACCCCTCCCTTTATTGCGACTCTTGCCATGCTCACCATGGCCCGTGGCGCGGCGTTGCTTTACACCAAGGGACAGAACATCCTGCAGTTGGGAAATTATGTGGTATTTGGACAGGGCTCCATTTTTGGAATTCCAACTCCCATCATCTTTTTGGTGCTCATTCTGATTATCACTTGGTATACCCTGCGCCATACCCGCTTTGGCCGTTCCATGTACGCCATTGGAGGAAACGAGGAAACGGCCATCGCCTCCGGTATTTCGGTAAAAAAGATGAAATACATAGCCTATGCCATTAACGGCGCGTTTGTCGGCCTTTCAGGCGTTCTGTTCATGTCCCGCGTCAACGCCGGGCTGCCCAATGGCGCGGTGAACTATGAATTCCAGGCGTTGACCGCCGCTATCATTGGCGGAACCAGCTTTTCCGGCGGTATTGGCACCGCTTCGGGAACGCTGGCGGGTGCTTTTATCGTCGGCTTTCTTGACAATATCATGAACCTGGCCGGCGTGGATTCCTATGTGCAGCAGATTGTCCGAGGAGCCATTATCGCGCTGGCTGTGATTTACGACATCGGCATTAAAAATCACTGGAAACCGCTCAGCAAGGTCAGCAAAGCAGCTAGCTGATCTTAAAAATAATAAAAAATGGAAAAGGTGGTATCAGAAATGAAAAAGTGTCTTGCAACCATCCTTGCCGGGATACTAGTGCTGGCGCTTGTGGCAGGCTGTTCCAGCACGCCCCAGTCGTCTTCCAAAGAGCCTGCAAAGGAATCTCAGGCTTCCCAAGCCTCTCAGGCCCCTGCAAGCCAGGCTCCCGCCGCCCAAGCCAAAGATACCTATCGCGTGGCTTACATCGCGCGGGCGCAGGCGGACTCCTTCGCCGCTTGGCTGGCAAACGCCATCCGGGACGAAGCCGCAAAATATGACAACATCAAGTTGGATGTGTTTGACGGCGAGGCCAATGACGAAAAGGAAAACTCCCTCATCGAAAATGCCATCACCAACAAATACGACCTGATCATTGTGCAGCCCAATAACGGAGAGGCCCAGCGCCCCTATGTGGAAAAGATCCTTCAGGCGGGCATCTTTGCTATTACCACCAACGCAAGAATTGATAATATTCCAGGTTCTTCTTCGGTCGACGCCAACCCCTACGAGCAGGCTGCCGTCAACGCGCGCCTTGCGTTGGAGCAGATTCCTCAAAACGCCAAGGTAGTGGTGCTCAACGGCCCTTCCGGCAACTTCCATGCCGACGCGCGGCGGGAAAGCTGGCAGAAGGAGTTCTTTGACAAGCGTCCCGATGTGACCATCGTCGGCGAGCAGATTGCCAACTGGAACAAGGACGAAGCAATGAAGTATATGGAGGACTGGGTACAGTCCAATGACCAGATTGACGCCGTCATTTCCATGAACGACAACATGGCCGCCGGTGCTTTGGAAGTTGTGAAAGACAATCCCAAGTTTGACAACTTGCTGGTATACGGCGTCGACGGAACGGCCGAGGCCCTGCTGCTGATCAAAGAGGGCAGAATGACCGCCACCTGCATGCAGTCGGCGTATGATCTGGCCACCCTTTTGCTGGATACCGCCAACAAACTGCTCACCGGACAGGAAAAAGAAATCAATGTGGACATTGATAACCCCCTGATTACCAAAGACAATGTCGATCAGTATATCGAGATTCTCAAAAAAGCGGGAGCGCTGTAATTAATAAGACGGAGCAGTGATGTTTGAACGGTCGGGCGGGCTTTTCCCGCCCGAATTATATTCACCTGTCGGATAGAATGGATGGAGGGAATCCTATGCAAAAAGCAGTGTTTATGACCGGCTTGAATCAAATGGAAATGCGGGACATCCCGATTCCGACTCCGCAGACCGGCCAGGTATTGGTGAAACTGGAATATGTGGGCATATGCGGGTCGGACGTGCATTACCTCGAATACGGCAAAATCGGGGATTTTGTGGTAAACGGCGACTTCATTTTGGGCCATGAGTGCGCAGGCACCGTTGCCGAGGTGGGCCCCGGGGTGAAAAACCTCAAGGTGGGCGACCGCGTTGCCCTGGAGCCGGGAATCACCTGCGGACAGTGTAAGTTCTGCAAAACCGGCCGCTACAATCTCTGTCCGAATGTGGAGTTTTTGGCCACTCCTCCTTATCACGGCTGCCTGGAACAGTACATCGCCTTCCCCGAAAACATGTGCTTTAAGCTGCCGGACAATATTTCCACCCGGGAAGGCGCGCTGGTGGAGCCGCTGTCGGTGGGCATCCATGCGGCCAAACAGGGCAAGGTTACCTTAGGAGACCGTGTGGTGATTCTGGGAGCAGGCTGTATCGGCCTAGTCACCCTGCTTGCCTGCAAAGCCTTTGGAGCCTCCCAGGTCACTGTGGTGGATTTGATTCCCAAACGTCTGGAATGTGCCAAAAAGCTTGGCGCCAGCCATGTGATCAATGGAAAAGAAGAGGATGTGCTTGCCGCCGTCAAACAAATCACCGAAGGCGAGGGCGCCGATGTGGTGATTGAAACCGCAGGCTCCTCCACTACCGTTGCCCAGACCGCAGAGATTGTCTGCACCGGGGGCCGGGTGGTTCTGGTGGGCATGGCGCCGGAAGATATCATCCCCTACAATTTTGCGCGGTTGATGGCCAAAGAAGCGAGCATTCAAACGGTGTTCCGCTATCGCAACATCTATCCCCAGGCCATCAAAGCCATTGCCCAGGGACTGATTGACGTTTCCGGCATTGTAACCCATGAATTTGATTTTGCCGACACTCCAAAGGCCTTTGATTATGTCATCCACAACAAAGATGATGTGATCAAGGCGGTTATTAAGATTGGCTGACCTCTTTGGCAAGTATGGGTAAAGGATGTGCGTCATGGAATACTTGCTTGGTATTGACATTGGAACCACCGGCACCAAAACGGTGCTGTTTGACCTGGATGGCAACGTCATATCCACCAAAACGGTGGAATATCCGCTGTATCAGCCCCAGAACGGTTGGGCGGAGCAGGATCCGGCCGATTGGTGGAACGCGGTAAAAGAGGGCATTGGCGCCGTGCTGGCCCACAGCGGCATCCCGGCCCAAAGGATACGGGGAATCGGCCTTTCGGGTCAGATGCACGGCCTTGTGATGCTGGACAAAAACGGGGAAGTGTTGCGGCGGTCCATCATATGGTGCGACCAGCGCACCGCGGCAGAGTGCGCCCAAATGAATCGGCTGATTGGCG
>JAKPGH010000176.1 GCA_029550985.1 Bacillota bacterium | reverse complement strand
AGCCAATCCGGTTGCCAAAACACATCTTGCAGATGCCTTCGGCGGTGCCGCCGGGCCCCACCGCCCAGCTTGCGATGGCCCGCTTGCCCGCCACCAGCTGCTCCACCATGTCGAAGATAAAACGGACGTCGTCAAAGTCCGGCAGGCCGTCGGCGGTCATGCAGGGGGCAAGGAGGTAGACGTAGCTGTCGGTGCGCTTAAATTCGGGGGAAATCACCTTGTCCGCCTGCCCCATGGAAAGGGCGATGCTCACCAGCGTGGGGGGGACATTTAAGTCCTCAAAGGTGCCGGACATGCTGTCCTTGCCGCCAATGGCCGCCAACTGCAGCTGCATCTGGGCTTCCAGAGCGCCCAGCAGGGCGGCGGCGGGCTTGCCCCATTTTTCAGGGTCGTTGCCCAGTTTTTCAAAGTATTCCTGGAAGGTGAGCCACGTTTTGCTGCGGCTTCCTCCGGCGGCAATCACCTTGGCCACCGACTCCACCACCGCAAAGCATCCGGCGTGGTAGGGGCTGTTTACCGCCGTTTCGGGGTCGTAGGCCCAGCTCATCAACGTACAGGCCTTGGTGTGGCTGCCCACCTTTACCGGCAGCTTGGCCGCCATCACCTGGGCAGGGGTGCGGCGAAAGGCGCCTCCGTAGGGCATCAGCACGGTGGCGGCCCCGATGGTGGAGTCAAACCGGTCGGACAGCCCCTTTTGGGAGCAGAAGGACAGGCTGGAAAGCTTTTGCAAAATGGTTTCCCGGTTGACGGGAAGAAAATCCTGAAAGCATTCTTTGGCCGGCGTTTTCATTTGAATGGAGGCGTGCTTTGCAGCGCCGTTGGAATTTAAAAACTTGCGGGACAAATTGACGATGGTGCGGCCCCGCCAGCTCATGGTGAGGCGGGGAGCTTCGGTGACCTCCGCCACCACCGTGGCCTCCAGGTTTTCCTCATCGGCCAGGCGGATAAACTTCTCCACATCCTGGGGAGCCACCACCACCGCCATCCGCTCCTGGCTTTCGGAGATGGCAAGTTCGGTGCCGTCCAGGCCTTCATACTTCTTGGGAACCGCGTCCAGATTGATGGCCACGCCGTCGGCCAGCTCACCGATGGCCACCGAAACTCCGCCGGCGCCGAAGTCGTTGCAGCGCCGAATCAGGCGGGTCGCCTCCGGGTTGCGGAACAGCCGCTGAAGCTTCCGCTCCTCGGGGGCGTTGCCCTTTTGCACTTCCGAGCCGCAGGTTTCCAGCGAAGTCACCGTGTGGCTTTTGGAGGAGCCGGTGGCGCCGCCGCAGCCGTCCCGTCCGGTTCGCCCGCCCAGCAGAATCACCTTGTCGCCGGGGGCGGGGGTGCAGCGCACCACATGGTCCGCCGGAGCGGCGCCCACCACGGCGCCCAGTTCCATCCGCTTGGCTTCATAGCCGGGATGGTAGATTTCGTGGACAAGGCCGGTGGCAAGGCCGATTTGGTTGCCGTAGGAGGAATAGCCCGCCGCCGCCGTCTGGCAAATCTGCTTTTGAGGCAGCTTGCCGGGCCGGGTTTTGGAAACTTCCGCAAGGGGGTTGGCGGCTCCGGTAATCCGCATGGCCTGATAGACAAAGCTGCGGCCGGAAAGAGGGTCCCGAATGGCGCCGCCCAGGCAGGTGGCCGCCCCGCCGAAAGGCTCAATTTCGGTGGGGTGGTTGTGGGTTTCGTTTTTAAACATAATTAGCCAGTCCTGAGGCTCGCCGTCCACCTCCACCCGGACGTTGACCGAACAGGCGTTGATTTCGTCGCTGACGTCCAGCCGGTTTAGATACCCCGATTTGCGCAAAACCTTGGCGGCGATGGTGGCCATATCCATCAGGGTGACGGGGCGGTTTTCGGTATACAGAGCCTCCCGCATGGTGCGGTACCGCTGATAGCTGCGGGCGATGTATTCCGGCTCGATTTCGACGGAGTCGATGTGGGTCAAAAAGGTGGTGTGGCGGCAGTGGTCCGACCAGTATGTATCAATCATCCGAATTTCGGTCAGGGTGGGGTCGCGCTTTTCCTCGTTGCGGAAGTAGTCCTGGCAGAACCGCAGGTCGGCCAAATCCATGGCAAGGCCCAGTTCCTGCAGCAAAGAGGCAAGGGCTTCTTCCCCCATGTCAATGAAGCCTTCCAGCACCGCCACGTCGGAGGGGGTAGGGTAGTCAGTCTCCAGCGTTTGGGGAATTTCCAGAGACGCCTCCCGGCTTTCCACCGGGTTGATGAGGTAGTGTTTGATTTTCTGCAGCGTTTCGGGGGAAAGGATTCCCTCGAACACCCAAATCTTGGCGCAGCGCACCGTAGGCCGGTCCCCGCCGGTGGAAAGGGAGATGCACTGGGCGCAGCTGTCGGCTCTCTGGTCAAACTGGCCGGGCAGCAGCTCGGTGGCAAACACCGTGTGGCCGGAAAAATCCGGCAGCTCGTCCCAGGTGATGTCCACCTGAGGCTCCGAAAACACCGTATTCCGGCAGGCTTCAAAGTCCTTGCGGCTGATTCCCTCCACCAGATAGCGGTTGAGAATCCGAAGGCCGGAAAGCTCTATCCCCAAAGAGGTGCGCAGATCGGCTAGAACGCCCTGGGCTTCCACCGCAAAGGGGGGCTTTTTTTCCACGTAAAGGCAAAAAACGGACACAGTACCGACATCCTTTCCTGTTAGGGCCCGCAGCGGACAGGCCTCTGATGTTCCAAAGGTAGGCTAAAGTATAACGCTTGGGGTTCCGATATATGTTGTGCGGTTTCCCGCGTACAAAGCTATTCCATGGGGCAGAGCTTGTCCCGATTGCCTCGCGTTAACTGTGGTTGTGGCCATTTGCTTACGTTAAACAGCTAAAATATTATAACACAAGAAATTCCTTCGCGCCATATTGCGAGGGGCTTTCCTCGCAAGACAGAGCGTTTTTTGTCGTATTGTCAATTCCGCCTGTTTTTGTTATACTTTAACATAAAGAAAATTTAGGAAAACCAGTGGTTTTTTAAGGAATAGACGGCCCTTTGGGCTTGCAGGCTTTTAAGGAGGTTCCTTTATGGGCAAACGGGTGACAGCGCTGATTTTGGCGGTGTTTTTGACGACTTTTTGGACCACAACGGCTTTTGCCTGGGGCATTTCCGGCTCCGGGGAATTTGCCAACGCTGCCAAGCGCTATGGATTTTTGGACGACGCCAAAATCGTATACAACGGCGAAATTTCCGACCAGGATTTTGACGAAGTCTACGTGGGAAGCGCCATCTACATCCCCATCGGTGTTGAGGACGACGAGGGCAACATCACCCAGGCCACTTCCCAAAACATCAAAAAGGATAAGGTAAGCGTCAGCCATAAAGTGACCCGGGGCGCCCGGTACGTCACCGGCGTTTCCATTGTGGACGGCGGCAAGGAAAA
>JAKPGH010000131.1 GCA_029550985.1 Bacillota bacterium | reverse complement strand
CTGCTCTTCCATGGAGCCTTTAAAAAGGGCAAACTCCCTGCCGTCGCCGTTTACGGCGATGAAGGACTTGTTGCTCTCGGTGAGGATGGAGATAAAGCGGAGCAGGTTGTCCGAGTTGGCGGTGGTGACGTAGACCGGGTTGCCGTTTTCGTCGTACTTGGGGTTGCCGTTTTCGTCGGTCACCAGCTTGGGATCGGAGGGGTCCTGCTTGGTGGTGGTGAGGAAGGAGGCTTCCGCCATCCACTCCTCCGAAATGGTGATGTTGGCAGCGGTAATGGTGTCGGAGCCGTCCACGGCCACAAAGAGATTCTTGTTGGGGTAAGGCTGTATGTAGGCTTTGCCTTTTGCTTCGTCCGCCGAAATGGAGTTGGTTTCATTCATCAGGCTGGCAAAGGTTTGGGCAAAGGTGTCCAGCGCCTTCTGGTAGTAAGGGACTCCCTTGAAGGAATTCTCACCCATGCCGGCAAAGTCGCCCTTGCCGTTGAGGATGTCCAGGTAACCTTTGATGCCGCCGCCGGTGATGTTGCCGGAAATATCCTCGTAAATGGGGAAGCCGGAAATGCCGTCCAGCAGGGAAAAGGTTAACTCGCCGCTTTCCGATTCCCCGACGGCAAACTTGTTGAACTTGTGGTTGTCCACCAAATCAAAAGCCTGAATGGGAACCTTGCTGCTGTCCACCAGTTGGATGCTGACCCGCTCGATGGTAATGTCCTCGGAGATTTTTTCCGGGGTGCGGGTCACCCGAATGGGCAGGTATTCGGCCAGCTGGTCGATGAGGAGATTGCGCTCATCATTCATTTCGTTGGCGGGATTGCCGTACATGTTGGTTTCCCGAATCTGGTTGTTGAGGTAGGCAATTCGCTCCAGAATGGAGTTGAGGTCCTGCACCGAAACTTTGAGGTCATAGAGGTGCTGTTCCGATACCCCGGCCAACTCGCTGGCGGTTTTGTTGAGCACTTGGGTCAGCTGAGCGGCGGAGTTGCGGACAACGGTGGCGTACTCGGCGGAATCGGCTTCCTTCTGGTATTTGGTCAGCTGGTTGATAAAGTCTTGCAGCTGGGCCACCACGCCGTTGGTTTTGATTTCATCCAGCACCTTTTCCAGGTCGGTCAGCCCCGCATTTTTGACGGAAAGCTCGCCGTAGGTGGCGGCTTCGTTGCGGTAGCGGGTATCCAGGTAAGGGTCCCGGATTTGGCTGATGCCCACAATGTCGGCGCCCTGTCCGGCGTTTTGCCCTCTGGAACCGTAGACTTGATATTTGCTCTGATAGTTGGAGTGAATGGATACCTGGTCCACACGCTGGCGGGTGTAGCCTTTGGTGTTGACGTTGGCTATGTTATGGCCTACCGTGTCGAGGCCGGCCTGGCTGACATTGAGTGCTCGCTTTGCGGTTTCGAAGGATAGAAAGGTTGGTCGAATCATGGTGCGGTTGCTCCTTTCACCGGGCTGTCCTGTGGGGAAAGCCCGCGTCGGGATTTATGAGCTTAGGCTAAGAAACTATCGATTATATATAAATAAGGTGTACTAAATCGACTTACTCAAGAGGTGAGGGTGGTCTCCGGGACACTTGGCGTCGTCCCCCTGTTTGCCGTACGTGGACACGGCGCTGGGGTCCAGTTCCTTAATGGCCTTGTCCAACGAGTAAAGCCGCTCCTCAATCAGCTCCTGGCACTTGAGGTTCAGGGTCTTGACTTCTTCCAGAGCGGTCTTGAGTCGCTGGTAGGTGCTGCGAAAGCGGGCCTGTTCTTCCACGGGCAGTTCCTCAATGAGTTCGCTGAGCTTTTCACCTTTCAGCCCCAGCTGTTGCCGGTAGGAGGCCAGGCGGGTATCAAAGCTTTTGGAGAACAACACAAACACCTGCTCATCCTTGAGGATGGCGTCCAGGCGGTCGATATCAAACCGCTCCAGAGCGGTCAGCTTGTCGTGGAGCAGTTGGGAAAGCTTTGTAAAATGGCTCTCCAGCTCGGTGAGGAATCCGTGGAATTTATCGTACATAACTATACTCGCCTTCTGAATTTGATTTGCCGATCTTTTGGAAAGATTTCGCCTACTCGTCCAAGATGGCGTTGACCAGGTCGTCGGTGGAGACGTGATACGAGCCCGATTTGATGGCCTGCTTTAGCTGCTCCAGCCGCTCGGCAG
>JAKPGH010000103.1 GCA_029550985.1 Bacillota bacterium | reverse complement strand
TTTTCACCGGAAAAGGCGGGGTTGGAAAAACGTCGGTAGCCTGTGCTACGGCGTTAACCCTTGCGGATAACGGCAAAAAAGTGTTGCTGGTCAGCACGGACCCTGCTTCCAATCTGCAGGACGTATTTGAAATCAGCATGGAAAACCGACAAGTTGCCATTGAGGGCGTTCCCAACCTGATGGTAGCCAATCTGGACCCGGTACAGGCTGCTGCGGAGTATAGGGAAAGTGTCATTGCGCCTTATCGAGGCAAACTGCCCGAGTCTGTCATAGCCAATATGGAAGAACAGTTATCGGGCTCCTGTACCGTGGAAATTGCGGCATTCAATGAATTCTCCAATTACATAACCGACCAGCAGGTCGAAACTGATTTCGATGTGATTATCTTCGATACCGCCCCCACGGGACATACCCTCCGCATGCTTCAGCTTCCATCCGCATGGAGCCATTTCATCAGCGAGAGCACCCACGGCGCATCTTGTTTAGGGCAGCTTGCAGGACTGGAAAGCAAGAAAGCAACTTATCAAAGGGCGGTTTCCACCCTGTGCGATAAAACACGCACCACTTTGGTCCTTGTCACACGCCCGGAAGAAGCTCCCATCAAAGAAGCCGAGCGGTCATCCAAAGAGCTTTCGGAGCTAGGGATTCACAATCAGATGTTAGTGATAAACGGCGTTCTGACTTCTTTCGATGACCGTGTTTCCACCAGCCTGTACCAAAAACAGCAACGGGCGTTAGCGGCTATGCCGGAGCAGTTGCGGATGTTTACAACCTTCTTCCTGCCGTTGCGCGCTTACAATATTACCGGCCTTTCTGCTGTCCGGGGGCTGCTGACAGATGACCGCATCCTCCCCGGCGAGGAAAAGTTGAGGGTCAAGACATTGCCTCGACTTCGGGATGTCATTGAAGACTTATACCGCTCAGGGAAAAAAGTCATCTTTACGATGGGGAAAGGCGGCGTCGGCAAAACCACTGTCGCAGCGGCCATTGCTCTGGGGCTGTCCGAAAAGGGGCAGAAAGTGCATCTGGCAACCACCGACCCCGCGGCGCACTTAAAGTTTGTCTTGCATGAGACTCCAAACATCAGCATGAGTCATATCGACGAGCAACACGAACTCAGGCGGTATCAGCAGGAAGTGCTTGCAAAAGCCAGGAAAACCATGTCGGATGACGATGTGGCCTATATTGAAGAAGATTTGCGCTCGCCATGTACCCAGGAGATTGCGGTGTTTCGTGCTTTTGCCGAAATTGTAGAGCGTTCAGAACAGGAAGTGGTGGTCATAGACACTGCCCCCACAGGTCATACTTTACTTCTCTTGGATTCTACCCTGAGCTATCACAGAGAAGTGCAGCGGACACAAGGAGACATTCCCGATTCTGTTAAAAAGCTGTTGCCGCGCTTGCGCAGTTCCGAAACGGAGGTTATAATCGTAACGCTGCCGGAAGCCACCCCTGTCTATGAAGCCTTGCGGTTGGAAGAAGATTTGAAACGGGCCGGCATCGCAGCAAAATGGTGGGTAATAAACTCTTCCCTTTACCAGGCTATGACGACCAACGCCCTGTTATCGGCAAGATCCAGCAACGAGGTACCCTGGATCAATCGAGTGGCTGAGCATACAGGCGGCAACTTTGCATTGATTGCATGGAGTGGTGACGACATTAAGGGTGACAAGTTAAAACAGCTTTAAAAATCAGAGTATTTCCATGCGGGCAAACACTATATGATACTGGCATCTCCACTTGGAATGTGACAAACTCTGTAGGTCATTCATTACAAAACCTCCTTTTGCTTTCGAATTTCAGCAAAAGGAGGTTTTCTTGTCTATTTCATTTAAGCTCAAAAAAGACGAAAAGCCTGCATCGCGCAGGCTTTTCGTCGTGGCGCGCTTGAAGGGACTCGAACCCCTGACCTTCTGATTCGTAGTCAGACACTCTATCCAGCTGAGCTACAAGCGCATCAGACAGCTTTAATAATATATCATTTTGCGCCGCCATTGTCAAGGGGGTAGTCCAGAAAAGATTTCCTATATTTTAGGGTGGAACGTTCATAAATCCTTTATATTTATTCTATAAAATAATGATATTCCGTATCAAGACAACCTTTTGCTAGACAGCTTGCGGAATGTGTCCAGAAATAGCTTCTGGAGCCGTTTCGCGTGTTGACAGGGTACAGGCGCCATACTATACTAAAGTTTAAATTGCCTATTCATTGGTAATCAAACAGGGGGGACCATTTGAATGATAAAACGAAGGTTATCTCAGGTGCTTGCGCTGGGTACAGCGGTAGCATTGACCTTATCCGGCTGCATGTCGGCCAACGCTGCGGCCGAAAACGATTCGACGGAAGTGACAGCTACTCCGGTTGAAACGGTACTGCTGCAAAAAGATACCATCCGCAGCGAGCTTACTTACATAGGGCAGGTTCAGCCCAACAAAACCGTGAACATTGCCAGCCTGCTGGCGGCGGAAGTGACAAGCGTCAACTTTGACCTGGGAGACCGGGTGGAAGAAGGTGACGTTTTATTTACGCTGGACGCTGAGGATATCGAAAATCAGGTCAAGCAGTTGCAGGCCGCTTTGGAAGCCCAAAACATCGGCGTGGAATCGGCGCAATACGCCTTGGAGCTGGCGGTGGAAGGCAGCGCCCAGCAGCGCCTGACCGAGCTGCAATACCAAAGCGGCGTCGACCAGGCGGGGTTTGCTTCCCGCAACGCCAACGAAAGCCGTTATCAGGCAAGCAAAGCCCGGGACGCCGCCGAAAATGCTCTGGAGCGCGCGGAAGAAATGGAAAGCGCCGCCCGCGCCGCTTTGCAGACTTTTATCGATAGTTATGACAGGGATATGTATATCAAAAACGATGCCAATCCCAGCGTCTACGATCCGGAGCTGGCGATGAAGTATCAGGAGCTGAAAAGCGCGGTTGCTACGGCTCAAAGCGCGGTACTGCAGGCGGAAAATGCCCTCACCCAGGCGGAAAACGCCTACAAGCTGGCGGGAATCGGTCGAGGGCAGGCGGATACCGCTTACGACACCGCTCTGGAAACTTATGAAACCTACCAGGAGCTGGCGGAGGAAAGCAAAGAGCGTGCAGCCAAGCAGGCAGAGTTTGGGCTTCGTTCCGCGCAAGCTCAACTGGCCTCCACCCAGCTTCAGCTTTCCATTGCAAAGAACAATCTGAATCGAGCCATCATCACCAGCCCCATTTCCGGCGTTGTCAGCGCCCGGAATGTGGAAGTGGGACAGATGGTCTCGCAGGCAAGCGTACCCTTCACCATCATCCAGATGGACCCGGTGGTGGTACAGGTGGGAATTTCCGAGACCTTAATCAACAAGGTGTTCCCCGGCGATACAGTCAGCGTAACCATCCAAGCTTTGGAAGATAAATCCGCACTGACCGGCACAGTTAAAGCCGTTTCCCCGTCTGCGGGCATGACCGGAACCTATACCGTTAAGGTAGAGCTTCCCAACCCGGACCACTTGATTAAGCCGGGTATGTTCGCCCACGTCACCTTTGTGGAAGCCGAAAAGTCCAACACCTTTGTGGTGGACAAAAACGTGGTGCTCAGCGACGAGAACAACCAGTTTGTCTACGTGGTGCGGGACGGCAAAGCTGTCAAGACCATTGTGGAAACCGGGCTTTCCAACGGCAAGCAGATTGAGATTCTAAGCGGCGTCACGGAACAGGACGAGGTGATTGTGGTAGGTCAGGAATACCTCTACAACGAGATGCCGGTCAACGTGGTGGCGCGCAACGGCCAGCGTGTGAACGGATAAATTCCTTCTTTCTCCTGCCGTTTTTTAAATAAATTTGGAACGGAGCTAATTTATGACCAAACTATCCGTCAAGCGTCCAGTCACTACTTTGATGGTCATGTTGATTTTGGTGGCATTTGGCTTCATGAGCCTTTTAAACCTCCAGATGGACCTGCTGCCCAACATGAATATCCCGGTGGCGGTTGTCTACACCACCTATCAAGGCGCTTCTCCCGACCAGATTCAAAAGCTGGTCACCGAGCCCATTGAGCAGGCCATGGCCACCGTCAAGGGCCTGGATGAGCTCACCTCCATCTCCTCGGAAGGCTCCAGCATCGTGGTGGCGCAATTCAATACCGATATCGACATCAATATGGCGGCCATCGACATGCGGGAAGCCGTAGACCTCGTCAAAAGCTTCCTGCCGGACGACGCCTCCGAACCCACCGTCATGAAGATGGATATCAATCAGATGTCCGCCATCTACCTGTCCATTTCTTCCGAAACAGACGATTTGGTGGCCCTTCTCAACAAGGTGGAGGACCAGATTCAGGACCGTCTGGAACGGCAGGCGGGCGTGGCTTCCGTCAATATTGCGGGAGGCCGGGAAAAAGAAATCGTGGTGGAGCTGATGCAGGACCGCATTCGGGGTCTCGGCATTTCGGAAATGCAGATTGTGCAGCTTCTGGCCACTGAAAACTCCTCCGCTCCCAGCGGCTCGGTGGAGGAGGCGGGGCAAAACCTCACCATTAAGGTGGACGCCGAGTTCGGCGATTTGGAGGATATCCGCAACCTGCCCATCACCACCCCTACCGGCGGAGTGGTGTATCTGCGGGATATTGCCCAGGTGCGGGAGACCTATAAAGAGAGAGCCTCCTACTCCTATCTGAACGGCGACCCCGCCATTACTCTGACCATTCAAAAGCAAAGCAACGCCAATTCGGTCAACATGTCCCGAGCCGTCATGAAAGAGCTGGACCGTATCAGGAA
>JAKPGH010000099.1 GCA_029550985.1 Bacillota bacterium | reverse complement strand
CTTGTCGGCCGCCTGCTCAAAGGGAAGGATGGGCACCTCCATGGCCTCCAGCAGGCGGTACATTTCTTGTGCTTCGGGGCTGGTGGGCTTGCCGTCCAGCAGAGTGACCACCACGTTGACGTCGTTTTCGGTGAGCTTGCGCGCCACCACGAGGCCGTCCCCGCCGTTGTTGCCTTTGGAGCAGAATACAATGCAGTTTCGGTCTTTCAGTTTAAAGGTGCGGCGCAAAAAGGCGGCCGCCGCCGAACCTGCGTTTTCCATCAGCCGCTGGAAGGTTAAATCGTAGCGCAGGGAATTGTGTTCAATCTGCTTCATTTGGGCACTGGTGACGACTCGCATGTTGAATCACCCCATATTATCCTTGATGAAATTTTCTTCTCGGGTGGCCACCACAAAGGCCAGCGCCAGCTTACGGGTGTGGGAAAGGCTGACCGAAAAGGCAAGGCCGCTGGCCTCCACCAATTCCTTTGCCCGGCCGGAAAAATGAAAGTAAGGCGCTCCCGAAGCGTTGCGGAGCACCTCCACCTCTTTGAGGGAAAAGCCTCGGACGCCGGCGCCCAGAGCTTTGGCAAAGGCCTCTTTGGCGCAAAAATTGGCGGCCACACTTTGAGCAGGACAGCCTTTGCTGATAAGCCAAGACTGTTCCTGCTCTCCAAAAAAGCGCTGTAAAAACCGGGGGTGTTTCATGCTGCGCCGGATGCGGTCAATTTCCACCATATCCACGCCGGTTTGCAGCATCACGGCTGATTCCCCAGAAATTCCCGCCGCACCGAGGGGGGAAGAAACTTGCTCATCGCCGACAGCAGGGAATCGGTGGCGTTGAACACAAAGGTCACCGAGCCCTTTCCGCCGTGTTTGACGGTGCATTTCCACAGATTATTGTCCTTCAGGGAAGAGCAGGCCACAATGGTGCCGGAGGGAAGCCTTTCCCCGGCGGAATAGGGTATGAGCTGCTCCACATCCCGGCAGTGGAAGGTAAGCAGCCGCTTGCGGGAAGAGCGGGCGATAATCTTGTCCAAATCGAACTCGCCGTTGGTCAACGTGTACTCAAACTCCACCTGCTGCCCCCGAGCAAACCGCCAGGCCAGGTAGGCCAGCCCTACTCCCGCCAGCATAAACAAGAATCCGGCGCTTCCCGCCATGGGTGCCAGCAGCAGGGCGGCAATCAGCACTACCGCCCCCGCCAGAAGGAGCAGAATCTGCCGGGCCCGCAGAGCCGGTGTCATGACACGCCCCACCATGTACTCTACATATACGTCTGACATTGGATAACCCCCTTTATTTCTATCCCTTAGTTTACCAAAGAATGAAAGGTTTTTCCATAGTGGCCGGATAAATTTACAGATTGTTTTCCACCGCAAGAATGATAGATTTTGTTGGAAAAATCTGTATTTTTTCTTTGCATTTTGTTAAAGATTTGCTATAATGGTAGGCACAGGCGGAGGATTCCTTATGTTATTTAAAAGAAGCAGCACAACTGATGTTGAGCGGGTTGTCACCGATATTTTGGATGCGCTCAGCTGCCTGGCCATGGTGGTAAGGGGGCCCGGTTGCGAAACCCTTTATCTCAATGCCGTCGCCCAGGATTTTCTAATTCGGGA
>JAKPGH010000096.1 GCA_029550985.1 Bacillota bacterium | reverse complement strand
TGGGTATTGTGATGTTGGTAACCGGTATTGTACTGATGATAACAGTGGATACCGTTTGGATCGCCGTCATGCTGTTCGGTTCCATTCTGGTCAACACCGCCGCCATCACCTTGTTGCGGCATGCCGAATCGAAAGCACCCGGCAAAAAGCCTAAAAATTAATGTTCTTTCGGCAACCCGCCCTTTCATTGCAGGGGAAGGGTGGGTTTGTTTTATTTGCCAGATAAATTCTTAATCTAAATTTTATTTTGTATTTTTATTCAACTTGTCTTTACTTTCACAGAACCGTTTTTGTTGAATTTTGTTGTAAAAATTCTTGGGCATCTGGGCAATTTTCATATAATTTTGCATTTTCCATTGCATTCGGCCCATAATTTGCAAAGTATACCATCTATTGCATTCCATGATGGCGTATTGTATAATACCCCTTGAGTGTAATTCCGGAAGGAAATTAAGGAGGGAAGTAGATGCACATTCTTTATAGTATCGGCGAAGTGGTTATCCCTGGTCTACTGATTGTGTTTTTGGCACTGGTCATCATGATCTATCTGGTCATGCTGGCAAGCCGCATCATTGGCGCCATGGTCAATAAAAAGGCGGCCAAACAGGTTGCTCCTCAGGCTTCCGTCGGTGCCGCTCCAGTTCAGGCCACGGCTCCCGCTCCAGCCGTACGGAACGCTGCTCCGGCTGTGGCAGCGGGGATTCCCGGTGAAACGGTGGCGGCTATTTCTGCCGCGGTAGCCTGTTATATGCAGGAAAGTGCTCCCGGGGTTTCCTATGCCATTCAGAGCATTAGTCGCCCCCGCGAAAGCCGCCCTGTCTGGGGATTTGCGGGCATGCTGCAGAACACGCGGCCATTTTAACGGGGAAAGGGTGTTTTAGTTGTTAACGCAAATCGCGGATGCTTTTGTTGCCTTGGCAGCAGAATCTGGAATTATGAACATGACATGGGGAAACCTGATTATGATTTTGGTTTCCTTTGTGTTGATGTACCTTGCCATCGTCAAAGGGTTTGAGCCTCTCCTCTTGATTCCCATTGCCTTTGGTATGTTTTTGGTCAATCTTCCTATGGCCGGCGTCATGGACGCACCCGTTGTGAAGCTGCGGGCGCTGCAGGCTGGAGAACAGTTGGCCATGGGCGAAACGCTACAGTACATTGACGGGGTAGCCTATGCCGTCAAGCAAGAAGTAGGCGGCCTGCTCTACTACCTCTATCAAGGCGTTAAGCTGGGCATTTATCCGCCCCTCATTTTCATGGGTATCGGCGCGATGACCGACTTCGGTCCCCTGATTGCCAACCCCAAGAGCTTCCTGATGGGAGCCGCCGCACAGTTGGGTATCTTCGTTGCCTTTATCGGCGCGCTGGCGTTGGGCTTCACCGGTCCTGAAGCCGGTTCCATCGGCATTATCGGCGGCGCGGACGGCCCTACCGCCATCTTCACCACCACCAAACTGGCGCCTCACCTGTTGGGTTCCATCGCCATTGCCGCTTACTCCTACATGGCCCTGGTTCCCATTATTCAGCCGCCCTTTATGAAACTGCTGACCACCGATAAAGAGCGCAGAGTGGTAATGGAGCAGCTGCGTCCTGTCTCCAAAACCGAGAAGGTCATTTTCCCCATCCTCATCACCGTTATCGTGTCTCTGATGGTTCCCTCTGCCACTCCGCTGGTCGGTATGCTGATGCTGGGCAATCTGTTGAAGGAATCCGGTGTTGCTGACCGCCTTTCCAAAACCGCTCAAAACGAGTTGCTCAACATCATTACCATCTTCTTGGGCACCACCGTTGGCGCCACCGCCAATGCAAAGACTTTCCTGACTCCCAGAACTTTGGGTATCGTGGTAATGGGCCTGTGCGCCTTCTCCTTTGGCACCATCGGCGGCGTTCTGTTCGGCAAGGTCATGTACAAGTTCAGCGGCGGCAAGGTAAACCCCCTTATTGGTTCTGCCGGTGTTTCTGCTGTTCCTATGGCCGCCCGTGTTTCCCAGAAAGTTGGCTCCGAGTACGACCCCGGCAACTTCCTGCTGATGCATGCCATGGGTCCCAACGTGGCCGGCGTTATCGGCTCCGCCGTAGCGGCTGGCGTGCTCATTTCCACTTTGTCCAAATACGTATAACTTTTCCCTATAAAAATCCGGCGTCCGAAAAGACGCCGGATTTTCTTTTTATCTAGCGAAGAACAATTGGCTGGTGAAAGAAACGTTTACCTACACCTTTTGAACAGGTTGCATTTATACTGAGAAAATACGGGCTTTCTCCTCGCCTCGAAGGACCCGCAGGCACCCCAGAGCAAGAGCCTCCATCTCATGTTCTCCGGGAAAACAAACCACCGGCGCAATAAACGCCACATATTCTTGAATCCAGCCGGTAAACAACCGGGAATGGGCGATGCCCCCGGTAAGAAGGATGGCGTCCACCCTTCCCTTGACCGACACCGCCAGCTTGGCGATATTCTTGGCCACATTCAACGCCATGGCCTGATACACCAACGCCGCCTTTTCGTCCCCCGCCTGAATCCGCCGCTCCACTTCCCGAGTGTCTTTGGTGCCGAGATGTGCTTCCAGTCCGGCGTGGTTTTTCAGCTTATCCATCAGAGAGCGGTAGTCGTACTTCCCCGAAGTCGCCATCTTCACCAACTGAAAGGCGGGCAGCCCTCCCGCCCGCTCGGGGGAAAAGGGGCCTTCGTCGTCGGAAATCATGTCGGTAATCCGCCCATGCTCGTGAAGAGAAAGGGTAATGCCACCTCCCAGGTGCGCCACAATCAGATTCAGCTCTCCGTAGGGCTTACCCACCTTCTGCGCGTATTTCATGGCGCAGGCCCGCATATTCAGATTGTGGCCCATCCCCTTGCGCTCCATCTCCACCAGCCCGGTCACTTTGTGAATGGGAGTCATTTCATCCACCGTGACAGGGTCGTAGATGTAGGCGTGAATGCCCGCCTTGTCGGCAATGGATTTGGCCAAGATGGCCCCCAGGTTGGAGGCATGGATGTTCTGCGGATGGTAGCGCAGGACGTGAACCATTTCCTCGTTGACCAGATAGGCCCCCGACTGGCAGGGAGGCAGAAGGCCTCCCCGGGCCATGACGGCGGAAAGGCTGTGAATGTCCACCCCGTGGCGGCCAAGGCAGTCCAGTATCACTTCTCGGCGCAAATCATACTGCTGGTAAATATCGGAAAAGGGGGACAGCTCCTCCCTAGAGTGCTGGATATTTTCGACAAAGAGAGGAGTTTCCTCCTGATACACCGCAATTTTGGTGGAAGTGGAACCGGGATTGATGATGAGAATGGTATGGATATCCATCCCTCCTTTGAAGAAGCGTCATTCGCTTAGTTTTGGCAGCCCGCCGCAGCCAGACAGATGGAAAGGTACTTTTCCTCGCTGGAAGCGCCGCGAGAGGTAAGGATGATGGGAGCCTTTGCGCCCAGCACCAGACCCGCCATGGTGGCGCCCGCCAGCTCCACCAGAGCCTTGGCCATCACATTGCCGCAGGTGATTTCCGGCACCACCAGCAAATCCGCGTCTCCCGCCACCGGGCTTTGGTATCCCTTCATTTCCGCCTTTTCCTTCGAGATGGAAAGGTCCATGGAAATCGGCCCCTCGATGACGCAGCCGGCAATTTCGCCCCGCTGGTTCATGGCTTTCAGCTCTGCGCCGTCTAAACTGTCCTGCATCTTGAGGTTGATGGTTTCGGCGGCGGCCAGCACCGCCACCTTGGGATTTTGATAGCCGATGCGGTGCAAAAACTCCACCGCGTTTTCAATGAGCTGCTTCTTCTGGTTTAAATCGGGGGTTAGCAGCATTCCCCCGTCGGTGCAGCCCAGCAGCTTGTGGTAGCCGGGAACGGACAGCAGCATCAAATGGCTCATGGTGCGGTCGGTGCGCAGTCCGGTTTCCTTCTTCACCACCGCCCGCAGCAGTTGGGCGGTTTCCAGCTTTCCCTTCATCAGAAAGTCCGCCTTGCCCTCGCGAATCAGCTCCACGGCTTTGGCGGCGGCTTCCTCCACATTGGGGACGTCGTAGAGGTTTTCCGCTTCGATGCTCTCTCCCAACTGGGCTAACATCTCCTGGATTTTCGCCGCGTCGCCTACCAGCACGGGAGTCACCAGGCCGTCCCGCTTGGCGCGGTAGATGGCCTCCAAACTGTGATGGTCGTGGGCGGCTGCCAGCACCACCCTTTTGGTGGCGGGGCGGGATTTTACCATGGCAATAATTTCGTCGAAACTTTTTATGCTCACAGGGCACCTCCATTGGAAAGATTCTCAGAACCTCAATACTCTTATATTATACATAAAATGCCACCCAGAATCGCAACGGTTCCAGGTGGCAAATTGTTTTGTTTCCCGTTATACCAGCAGGCTCTTGCCGGTCATTTCAGGAGGCTGCGGCAGCCCCATCATGTCCAGCAGGGTGGGGGCCAAATCAGCCAGACGGCCAGTCATGGGCTCGGCCAGCTTGCGGTCTCCGATTCCCACTGCAATTAGGGGCACCGGGTTGGTGGTGTGGGCGGTAAAGGGAGAGCCGTCGGGCTCGTACATCTGGTCGGCATTGCCATGGTCGGCCGTAATGAGGGCTTTGCCTCCCATGGCAACCACCCGATCGATAACCTTGCCCATGCAGGTGTCCACCGCTTCCACCGCTTTGACGGCGGCTTCAAAGACACCGGTATGGCCAACCATGTCGCAGTTGGCGTAATTGAGGATAATCACGTCGTACTTGCCGGTAGAAAGCCGCTCCAGCAGCTCCTCGGTCACTTCGTAGGCGCTCATTTCCGGCTTGAGGTCGTAGGTGGCCACTTTGGGAGAAGGTACCAGGCAGCGGTCCTCCCCTTCGAAGGGAGCCTCCACTCCGCCGTTGAAGAAGAAGGTGACGTGGGCGTACTTTTCGGTTTCGGCAATCCGCAACTGGGTCAGTCCCAGGCTGCTGATGTATTTGCCAAACACGTTGTCCAAGCTTTGAGGCCGGAAGGCAATCAAAACGTTGGGCATGGTGGCGTCGTACTGAGTCATGCAGACATAGGTGAGCTTGAGGAAGGAACGGCGCTTAAATCCGGTAAATTCAGGGTCCACCAGCGCGCGGGTCAATTCCCGGGCGCGGTCCGGCCGGAAATTGAAGAAAATAACAGAGTCGCCGTCGGTAATTCCCGCTCCCTGAATGCAGACGGTGGGAACCACAAATTCATCGGTGATGCCGGCATCGTAGCTGGTCTGCATCACTTCGTCGGTGCGGGAGGAGATGTTTCCTTCTCCGTACACGATGGCGGCGTAAGCCTTTTCCACCCGGTCCCAGCGGTTGTCCCGGTCCATGGCATAGTAACGCCCCATGATGGTGGCAATTTTGCCTACGCCGATTTCCCTGCATTTTGCCTGCAGCTCGGCAATATAATCCTTGCCGGAATGCGGGGGAACGTCCCGTCCGTCCATCAAACAATGGATGTAGACCTTTTCCAACCCATGACGCTTGGCCAGCTCCAGCAGAGCATAGAGATGGGTGTTGTGGCTGTGCACTCCGCCATCCGACACAAGTCCGATGAGGTGCAGAGCGCTGTCCTTCTTTTTGCAGTTTTCCACGGCCTCCAGCAGAGCGGGATTTTCAAAGAAATCGCCGTCCTGAATGCTTTTGGTGATGCGGGTCAGCTCCTGATAGACAATCCGGCCTGCGCCGATGTTAGTGTGTCCCACTTCGGAGTTGCCCATCTGACCGTCGGGAAGACCCACATCCATACCGGAAGCGCCGATGAGGGTGTGGGGATAAAGATGCAGAAACCGGTCAAGATTGGGAGTTTTTGCTGCCCGAATGGCATTGCCGTAATCGCTTTCGTTATAGCCGAAGCCGTCCAAAATCATCAGTAAAGTTGGTGCTTTCATTCAGGTCTACCTCGTTTTTAAGCAATAGTGGTGCGGATGACAGGAATCGAACCTGCACGTCGGAGACACCAGATCCTAAGTCTGGCGCGTCTGCCAGTTCCGCCACATCCGCATTTTGTAAAGCAGGCATTATTATAACACCCGCAGCAACGAAAGTCAATGAAACGACCATGTAAAGTGGCTGGGTATTCCTCCATTTTTGTCGTTATCAGTATAAATATTTTATCCATAATGAAGCAGGCTCGAACTAATTTTCGCTATTCCTGTTTACCGTTTTCTCCAAATCTGGTATAATAAATGACACAGACCTTAGGGCTGGAGTGCACACCTTTTGACATCAAACTCATAGCAATGCCTGGAATGTGGCATACTGAAGGTACGCAAGCCATCAATGAGAAAAGGAGATGTTACCATGCCAAAAATCAAGGAAATACAGGCCATCGAAATTCTGGACTCCAGAGGCAACCCTACGGTAGAGGTCGAAGTATATACCGAGTCCGGCGCTTACGGTAGGGCCATGGTGCCTTCGGGAGCCTCCACCGGCGAATACGAAGCGGTGGAACTGCGGGATAACGACAAGTCGCGGTACAACGGCAAGGGCGTGCAAAAAGCGGTCGCCAACGTCAACAACATCATCGCCCCCGCTCTCATCGGAAAGTTTGACGTCACCAACCAGACGGCCATCGACCGGATGATGATTGAGCTGGATGGCACCGAAAACAAGTCTAAATTGGGCGCCAACGCCATTTTGGGAGTATCCATGGCGGTGGCACACGCCGCTGCCGACTATCACGGCCTGCCCCTGTATCAGTATTTGGGCGGCTTTAACGCCAAACAGTTGCCCACTCCCATGATGAACATCCTCAACGGCGGCTCCCACGCCGACAACTCGGTGGACTTCCAGGAGTTTATGATTATGCCCACCGGCGCCGCCACCTTCCACCAAGCCATTCAGATGGGGTCCGAAGTGTTCCATGCCCTGAAAAAGGTGCTGCACAGCAAGGGTCACAACACGGCGGTCGGCGACGAAGGCGGCTTTGCGCCCAACCTTTCTTCCAACCGGGAAGCGCTGGAAGTCATTGTGGAAGCCATTCAGGCGGCCGGTTACAAGCCGGGGGACGATGTAAAAATTGCTATGGACGTCGCCTCCTCCGAGCTTTATAATAAGGAGACAGGCAAGTACGATTTGGCGGGAGAAAACCGCAGCCTCACCAGTTCGGAGCTCATCGACCTGTACGAGAGCTTCTGCCGTGAATTCCCCATCATCTCCATCGAAGACGGCCTGGACCAAAACGACTGGGACGGCTACAAGGAACTGACCCAGCGCTTGGGCAACCGAATTCAGCTGGTGGGGGACGACTTCTTTGTCACCAACACCAAGCGCCTGGCCAAAGGCATTGAGCTGGGGTTGTGCAACTCCATACTCATCAAGGTCAACCAAATCGGCACCCTGACCGAGACCTTTGACGCCATCGAAATGGCCAAGCGGGCAGGATACACCGCCGTGGTTTCCCACCGCTCCGGCGAGACGGAGGACGTCACCATTGCCGACATTGCGGTGGCCACCAACGCCGGCCAGATCAAAACCGGTTCCATGAGCCGTACCGACCGGATTGCCAAATACAATCGGCTGCTCAAAATCGAACATCAGCTGGGCGCCACCGCCATCTACGGAGGACTTTCTTCCTTCTACAACCTGCGGAAATAGCGCCGGCTTCTGGCATAAGTTTCACTTGGGGGGTACCGAGTACCCCCCAAGACACTGTAACAACATATTTTTCTGCACACAGGGGGTATTCTTTCTTGGCAAAGGACCGCATCATCATTAAGGGAGCGCGGGAAAACAACCTGAAAAGCGTAGACCTTGAGTTGCCTCGTGACAAGTTCATTATCTTTACAGGGCTTTCCGGGTCGGGAAAAAGCTCCCTGGCCTTCGACACCATCTACGCCGACGGTCAGCGCCGCTACGTGGAAAGCCTCAGCTCTTATGCCCGCCAGTTTCTGGGGCAGATGCAAAAGCCCAAGGTGGACAGCATCGAGGGCCTCTCCCCCGCCATCTCCATCGACCAAAAAACCACCTCAAAAAACCCCCGTTCCACGGTGGGCACCGTCACCGAAATTTACGACTACCTGCGGCTCCTTTACGCCCGCATCGGAGTGCCCCACTGCCCGGTTTGCGGACGGGCCATCCAGCAGCAGACCATCGACCAAATGGTGGACCAGGTGATGGCGCTGCCGGCAGGCACCCGCATCCAGTTGCTGGCTCCGGTGGTGCGGGGACGGAAAGGGCAGCACCTCAAAGAGTTGGACGCCGCCCGCCGTTCCGGCTACGCCCGGGTGCGGGTGGACGGAAACATCTACGACCTTTCGGAAGAAATTAAACTGGACAAAAACAAAAAGCACACCGTGGAAATTGTGGTGGACCGTCTGGTGGTCAAGGAGGAAATCCGCTCCCGCCTTTCCGACTCTCTGGAAACCGCTTTGTCCGTAGCAGGCGGACTGGCCGTCGTCAGCCTTCCCGACGGGGAGGACATGACGTTTTCCCAAA
Organism: Bacillota bacterium; assembly: GCA_029550985.1. GTDB lineage: Bacteria > Bacillota > Clostridia > Oscillospirales > Ruminococcaceae > WRAV01. Next base: position 5,271 of record JAKPGH010000096.1, on the reverse strand, counting down.
ACTACGCCTGTCCCGACCACGGGATTTCCATCGAGGAACTGGAGCCCCGCATGTTTTCCTTCAACAACCCCTACGGCGCCTGCCCCAAATGCACCGGGCTGGGAATCTACCTGAAAGTGGACCCGGATTTAATTCTGCCCAACAAAAGCCTTTCCATTCGGGAAGGAGCCATCAAGGCTTCCGGCTGGTACTACGCCGAAGGGGGCATCGCCCAGATGTACTACGAAGCCCTGGCCAAGCGCTACGGGTTTTCGCTGGACACCCCTGTGGGAGAACTGCCGGGCGAAATTATCGATATTTTGCTGTACGGCAACAACGGAGAAAAGCTGACCATGCAGCGGGACAACGGGGTGATGAGCGGCAGCTACACCTCCTCTTTTGAAGGAATTATCCCCAATCTGGAGCGGCGCTACGCCCAAACCGACAGCGAGTGGATGCGGGAAGAAATCCGCACCTTTATGACCGAACTGCCCTGCCCCGAATGTAAGGGCAACCGGTTAAAACCGGAGGCTCTGGCGGTGACGGTTCACGGCATGAACATCATCGACTTCACCAAGATGAGCATTGACGAAGCTCTGGAGTTTATCTCCAAAAAGCCCTTTACCGAATCGGAGCTGATGATTGCTCACGACATCCTCAAGGAAATCCAGGAGCGGCTTCTGTTTTTGCAGAGGGTGGGGCTTGGGTATTTGACCCTCTTCCGCAGCAGCGGGAGCCTTTCCGGCGGAGAAAGCCAGCGGATTCGGCTGGCCACCCAAATCGGCTCCAGCCTGGTGGGCGTGCTCTACATTTTGGACGAGCCCAGCATCGGCCTGCACCAAAGGGACAACGACAAGCTGATTGCCGCCCTAAAGAAGCTGCGGGATTTGGGCAACACCCTCATTGTGGTGGAGCACGACGAGGACACCATGTACGCGGCTGACTACATTGTGGACATCGGCCCCAAGGCGGGCATCCACGGGGGCAAAGTGGTGGTGGCCGGCACCATTGAAGATGTGATGAATTGCCCCGAAAGCATCACCGGCCAGTATCTTTCCGGCAAAAAGCGGATTCCGGTGCCCGCCCAACGCCGCAAGCCTGACGGGCGCCACCTGGTGATTCGGGGGGCGCGGCACAACAACCTGAAGAACATTGACGTCTCCATCCCACTTGGGGTGATGACGGTGGTCACCGGCGTTTCCGGCTCGGGAAAATCCTCCCTCATCAACGATATTCTCTACAAAAAACTGGCCCATGACCTCAACCGCGCCAGAACCTTTCCCGGCGATTGCGACGGTATCGAAGGTTTAGAGTACCTGGACAAGGTCATTGCCATCGACCAAAGCCCCATCGGGCGCACTCCCCGCTCCAACCCCGCCACCTACACCGGCGTGTTCACCGATATTCGGGATGTGTTTGCCCAGACCAACGCCGCCAAAATGCGGGGATACGGCCCGGGGCGCTTCTCCTTCAACATCAAGGGAGGCCGCTGCGAAGCCTGTGAGGGAGACGGCATCATCAAAATCGAGATGCACTTCCTCCCCGACGTATACGTTCCCTGCGACGTGTGCAAAGGCAAGCGGTACAACCGGGAAACGTTGGAGGTCAAATACAAGGGAAAGACCATCTACGACGTGCTGGAAATGACGGTGGAGGAAGGCCTGGAATTTTTTGAGAACATTCCGAAAATCAAGCGCCGCCTGCAAACCCTTTACGATGTGGGACTGGGGTATATCAAAATCGGTCAAAGCTCCACCACCCTTTCGGGAGGGGAAGCTCAGCGGGTGAAGCTGGCTACCGAGCTTTCCAAGCGGCCCACCGGAAGAACCGTCTACATTTTGGACGAGCCCACCACCGGACTGCACAGCGCCGACGTCCACATGCTGATTGACGTGCTGCAGCGTTTGGTGGACGCGGGCAACACCGTAATCCTTATCGAACACAATTTGGACGTCATCAAAACCGCCGACTACATCATCGATTTGGGCCCGGAGGGCGGTACCGGAGGCGGTCAAATCGTGGTCCAGGGAACCCCCGAAGAAGTGGCCAAGTGCGAAAAATCCTACACCGGCCAATACCTGCGCAAGGTGTTGGAAAAGGCAAAGGCGTTGGACGCACAATACAAAGAACCTTGAGCAAGCGCTCAAGGTTCTTTTGGTTAAGCGAGGATTGTTTATGCTGTTTGTCTTGCCCGAAGTTGGGCAACTTCCTGCAAAATGCGGCTATGTTCTTCGCCTTTACAGCCTAATGTGTAAGCGCCTTGGCGCACCGTCTGGATATAATCATTGATATCCCTAATGGGTTGTTCCAGCCGCACCCAAGAGGCGCATTCCTGCCCTTTTTGGTGGGTGTCGGAGCCGCAGAGGGGGTAGAGATGAGGGTACTTGTGAAACGCCTCCAGAGCCAATTCATTGTGGTTTTTGTGGTTGGGGTGGGTGTTGACCACTTCGATTCCATGGACGCAATCCAGGCGGACAAACCGATTCCCGTCCCGGAACGGATGGGCGTGGACAATCAACAGCTCCTTTTGAAAGCGGCGGAAAAACTCCACCGGGCCCATGCGGAACGGGTAAGGATGTGCGCGCAGCCATTCTTCGTCGATTCCGTAAATCAAATAGTCGTTGTCGTTTTCCGGAAAGCGCAGTTCGGCCCCCAGCAGAACCGACAGTCCCACTTCGTCTCCCCGCTTTTTGGCCCGCCGATAACCGTCCAGAAAACGGTCGACGCAGGTGTTCCAATCCTCGTAACAGTAAAGCAGGGAGACATAGTCCTCGTGCAGGTGGTCGGTGATGATGATGCCGTCATACCCCGCCGCCTTATACCGGTCCACCAAATCGGCGGCGCGAATTCTGCCGCATTTGCTGGTTTCCGCCGTATGTATGTGCACATCGTATTGATAGTACTTGCTCATTTCGTCAGTCCTTCCTGTGACAAACTGCCCGATACTCCCGGGTAAGCGCAAACGTTTTCGAGTATTAATTATAGCACACAAGGTTTTTTCATGTCAAATTTGAAGTCGCCCGTACTTCCACTTGGAATTTGACAAAGCGAAGTATATATTGTATAATTACGTAAACGTTTACGATAGAAAGGATGTCGGTTGTGATTAAAGCCGTTGTTTTTGACATGGGGGGAACCATTATCAACCACCAGTATAGTCCTGAACGTGCTGTGAGGCACGCAGCCAACACCATAGAGTGGCTGAAGGACTACGGCATCCACATTCCAGAATCCCCCGAACAATTTGCCGGCAAGCTGCAAGAGTCCGACCAAAAGCGCCGCCGTGCCACCGAGCGGGAGATGCGGGAAATTCCCCCACTGGAGGCGTTATGCAAATATTACCTGCGAGATTATCACCCCTCCCCCGAGGTTCTGTTTCCCATTGCGGAGGAGTTTTGCTTCCGCTATTACAACGAGTGTTTTGAAGCGAAACCCGCCAACGGGCTTCTGGAGTGTGTCAGCGGGTTGCGCCAACAGGGAATGCGTCTGGGAATCATCTCCAACACCCTTTCCCGCACCTATATGATATCCAAGCTGGCCGAATTCGGGGTATCCGGTTACTTTGAATATGTCCTGCTTTCCAGCGTTTGCGGGCTGCGCAAACCGGACCCGGCCATTTTTGAACTGTGCCGCACCACCATGGGTCTGAAACGAAGCGAAATGGCGTATGTGGGCGACACCATCTCCCGGGACGTGATCGGCACGTTAAGGGCGGGATGGGAGCTTATGATTCGCATCGCCGCCCCCAATCCGAGGCCTTATGTGGCCCAACGGGAACAAGCGCTGGAAAACTGCGGCTACCAGCCTCACTACTTTATCCAAACGCTGCCGGAGGTGGTGGAAATTATCCGCGCCAAAAACGCAGAGGTGCCTTTCGAGTTCTAACAAGCTTCTTACATAAGAAAGAGGGCGAAACAACCGCTCTCTTTTTCTTATGCTCCGCACTCTTGCATATTTGGCCTTAGCTGGTATACTAAAAGAATGCAAGTATGTCCCGGTTTTTGCCGCGCAAACAAGGAGATGAGCAGTTGAACATCCACATTCAATCGGGCAGGGTGCTGCAACAGCAGCAGACAACCTGGATTGCCCCGACTCAAGATTTGTATATCGAAAATGGAAAAATTGCAGGAATCGGGCAGGCTCCTGCCGGTTTTGTGGCCCAAAAAGTCATCGACGCCCGGGATAAGCTGGTGATGCCGGGGCTGATTAACAGCCATACCCACGCCTACATGTCGGTGTTTCGGAACTACGCCGACGATTTGAGCTTTGAGGACTGGCTGTTTGGGAAAATTATGCCGGCGGAGGACGCTCTGGAGCCGGAGGACGCCTATTGGTGCAACCTGCTCTCCTGCCTGGAAATGATTGGAACGGGAACCACCTGCTTTCTGGATATGCACATGTTCGCGGGGCAGAGCGTCCAGGCGGCGCAGGAATCGGGGCTGCGGGCGGTGATTTCCCGGGGGCTGGTGGGCGAATCCCCTCAGGACCCCGCCGCCGCTTTGCGGTTGAACCAGGCCTTCGAGGAAATGGAATCCGCCAAAGGCAACGACAACATCCGCTTTATGCTGGCTCCCCACGCCATTTACTCCTGCGGCGGCCCGCTGTTGGAATACCTCGGGGAACTGGCGCGGGACAAAGGCCTGGGGCTTCACATCCACGTGGCGGAATCCCAAAACGAGTTCAATAACTGCATGAAAGAGCACGGCTGCTCCCCTGTCAAATACCTGGATTCCCTCCATGTATTTCAGGCCCCCACTGTGGCGGCTCACTGTGTCCACCTTACCGAGGAGGATATGGAGATTCTGGCGGAGCGGCGCGTTTCGGTGGCCACCAACCCGGTAAGCAACATGAAGCTGGGCAACGGCTTTGCGCCCGTCCCCTCCCTGATGGAAAAGGGAGTCAACCTCTGCGTGGGAACCGACGGCGCCTCCAGCAACAACGTGCTCAATATGTTCCGGGAGCTTTCCATTCTGGCGTTGATTCACAAGGGCGCGGAGAAAAAGGCCCAGTGCGTCTCCGCTGGTGAAGCGCTGCAGATGGGAACCCGAAACGGCGCCAAAGCGCTGGGACTGGAACATCTCACCGGCTCCATTGAGGTGGGGAAAGCCGCCGATTTGGTGCTGTTGGATTTGACAAAGCCCTGGCTGCAGCCGGTCAACGACATTCCCGCCTCTCTGATTTACTCCGCCAACGGGGCAGAAGTGGAGACGGTGCTGGTAGGCGGCAGAATCCTGTTGGAGCGGGGCGAGTACAAAACCTTGGACGAAGAAAAAATCCGGGCGGAAATGGAGC
>JAKPGH010000090.1 GCA_029550985.1 Bacillota bacterium | reverse complement strand
GGTAAAAGATGATACCCATGGAGGCGTAGATGCCGATTTTGGGAAAGGCGTTGCCCAACAGGAAGGAAAACATCACCAGCTTGCGGCCGGGAAAATCATACCGGGCCAGAACATAAGCGGCCGGGATGCAAATCAGCAGCGAAAGCCCGGTGGTGATAAAGGCAATCATGAAGGAAAGGGAGATGGAGCTGACCAGCGTGGGCTGGGAAAGCACATACTTCCACCACTGAAACCCAAACTCCTGCGGGATCACGGCCGGCATTTCGTACTTGTTGGCAAACGCCAGCATAAACATGTGGAGCAGCGGGCCGTAAAAGAAGAGCATAAAGGCAATCAGAATGCAAAGCTCCCACCATCGTTTGCGACCCAAAATATGTACCCAACGCTTCGGACTCAGATAACGCACGGATTTCGCCTTCCTTTCAAGATAAAGTGATGTGAAGGGCTGTTTCATTGGTTCTTTTCCCGCAGGTCCATAGCCAGTTTCACTTGAAGGGTAGTGAGGTTCATCACACCCATTGCAACCAGTTTTTCCATTAACGACAGTTCGTTGATGGTCCAAGCCGAAAGGGGAATTTCCGGCGCCAGCTCAAAACAGGGCAGAGTGAGGGGAGAGTAGGGAAGATTCAAAGCATAAGCCCCCAAATCCCGGAAGATGCGGACAATGTCCGAAAGATAGGCAGAAACATCCTGAACGCGGTTATGTACGGCTTCCCAAAGATGGGCTTCCGTCTGTCCGGGGGGAATGCTTAAAATATCTCCCATCAGCTCTTCTAAATTAAGATATATGGTGCATTGTTTGGAAATTTGCGCGTTGGTCCGCAACATTGCCGGAGACAAGCTGCCGGAGATGATGAAGCGGTCTTTGCCAATTCCAAACTTTTGAGCCATCTGCAGGGCATCCATGGCGATGTCGGATTCTTTCAGGTCGCAGTTGATGCCGATTCTTCCATCTTCCGCAACCAGCTCCATTGCCTGCTGTAAAGACAACATGCCGGAATAGGATTCTTTGTGGTCGTGGGAGATGACCAGAGTGCCGTCGCCAGCGCGGCGGACGTCGACTTCCACGGCATCCGCCCTTAGCTCGAGGGCTTTCAGAATGGATTCCTTCGAATCGCGGGGAGTTCCTTCACAGCCGGAATGAGCGGTAATGCGGTATGGAATTTGCATAAAAATTACCTACTTCCAATCCAAACAATTATCGGAAACACTATGAAACCGGTTGTATTATATTGTAAAAAAAAGAAAAAGGAGTAAAATTGACATTATATCATTTTGACGATATAATGAAATTAATGCAACCGGTTGCATTGCCGGTACATTTATTATTACATAATAAATTTCAAATTTCAATAGATATTATGTACAAAATTACGAAGGTGGATGGATGCAATGAAACCACGTCTCAGCGATATTGCTCGAATTGCCGGAGTATCCAAAGCCACTGCTTCCCGGGCCTTGGCCAATTCCCCTTTGGTGAAGGAGGAAACCAAACGCCGGGTTCTGGAAGTTGCAAAACAGTACAATTATCAGCCCAACGCTTTGGCGCAGGCGGTAGCAACCAAGCGTTCGGGTATTTTGGGTTTCTGCATGCACAAGTCCCAACACCCTTATTTTGGCCACTCCTTTTTTGGCCCCATGTTGGATGGCGCCATTGAAGAAGCTCGCCGCCACAACTACCACATCCTTGTGGCCCCTGCCGACCCCGCAAACACCACCTTTGACGAGCATTTTATTCAGGACAGCATCGACGGTGTTATTTTGGCCACCTTTACCCCCATGGAGCCCATTCAGGAGTTCCGCCGGCGCAACATCCCTCTGGTGTTGGTCAACGACGCCGTGCCGACCCCCAACAACGCCTTTATTGTGCAGGATGAATATGGGGGAGCCAGGGCCGTTATGCGGCATCTGATTGAAGAGCGGGGTCACCGCAAAATTGCCTTTATTAGCGACCGCCTCAGCCATCTAAGCTATTATCTACGGTATCTGGCCTATCTCGATGCCCACCGGGAATACGGTTTGGAGATTTACAACAATCCCAAGATCAAGTTGGGCAATGTCTGGGGAAATTTCCCTCGTCCGGACCGCCAGAAACTGGAGATGCTGGGCCAAAAAGTACGGGAAATTGAAGGAACTCCCATCATTATTGAGGGCAACGACTCCTCCCAGGCTCGGGATGCCGTCTATCCAATCCTGATGGCCACCGACGACAAGGACCTGCCCACCGCCATTTTTGCGGCAACGGACAGCCTTGCCCTGGGTACCATCGAGGCCATCTGGGAAGCGGGTTTGGAGGTTCCGCAGGATATTGCGGTGGCCGGATTTGACGACCTGCCCATGTCTGCCGCTTTTACGCCGCCCCTCACCACAGTCCACGCCAACCCCTTTGAGATGGGACAAGCCGCTGTGCAGGAGCTTCTGAAGCTGATTGCCAATCCTCAGCGGGAAAGCGCCATTCGCTGGGTGGACACTCATTTGGTGGTGCGAAAGAGCACTTAACAAGAAACCACCTGTGTCAACAGGTGGTTTTTGCTTGTGGTGGGAGAAGAGCGCGTTAAGGCCGGCGGAAACGTCAGGAATCGTTATGAGATGAAACTGACCATCGTTTATACAGGGGTTGTTGCAATTTACGTAGCATCGCTTTGAAAAACCACCTTGCCCCGGCAAACGGTAGCCCGCACCTTGCCGGTCAAAGTTTTGTGGAGGAAGGGGGAATTGGAGGATTTGGAGGCAAACCCCTCCACCTTCCAAGTCTCTTTAGGATGGAACAGAACCAGGTCGGCGGTGCCGCCGGGACGCAAGGTTCCTCCCTTTAGGCCGTAAATTCTGGCGGGGTTGGTGCTCATCTTTTCGATTAACTGCCCGAGGGTTAAGTGTCCCGGCTCCACCAAATAGGTAATGCCCACAGCCAAAGCGGTTTCCAGTCCCAAAATGCCGCTGGGGGCTTGGGAAAAGTCTCTGGCTTTTTCCTCCGCCGAGTGAGGGGCATGGTCGGTGGCGATGAGATTGATGGTGCCGTCCGCCAGCCCTTGCATGACGGCAAGGCGGTCTTCCTCCGCGCGCAAAGGCGGATTCATTTTGGCAAGGGTCCCCAGTTCCAGCACCGCCTCCTGAGTCATGGAAAAGTGATGGGGAGTAGCCTCCGCTTCCACCTTGGCCCCCAGACTGCGGGCAAAGCGAACCATATCCACCCCGGCTTTGGTGCTTATGTGCTGGATGACTACCCTTGCTCCCGTGGCCAAAGCCAGCATGCAATCCCGTGCGATGAGGGAGCTTTCGGAGTAGGCGGGTGCGCCGGAAAGCCCAAGGGTCTGCGCTACTGTCCCGGCGTTGACTCCGGCGGAACCTACCAATGCAGGATCCTCCTCGTGAAGGCAAAGAACACCGTCCAAAGCGGCAATTTGCTCCATTGCCTTTCGAACCAACGCGCTGTCGGTGATAGGGACTCCGTCGTCGGAAAAGCACGCCGCCCCCGCCTGTTTGAGTGCGGCAAAGTCGGTGAGAACCTTGCCCTCTAACCCTAGGGTGACGGCGGCCGCCTGATAGATTCGCACATCCTCCTTTTCCGCCCGGCGCAAAATCTCTTGAAGTCGGGCAGGGGAGTCGGTCACAGGGTTGGTGTTGGCCATGCAGACCACCGAGGTAAACCCGCCGCGAGCCGCCGCCAATGCGCCGGTGTGAAGGGTTTCCTTGTGGGTGTAGCCGGGGTCCCGGAAGTGGACATGGGTGTCAATCAAACCGGGGGCCACCACCAGCCCGGTGGCGTCCAGCGCCGGCTCCCCCGATAGATTTTCCCCCATTTCCCGAATGACATCCCCTTCCAAAAGGAGATCCATCACCCCGTCAATCCCAGAGGCTGGGTCCAGCACCCGGCCGTTTTTGATTAGCAGCAAAACCTGTCCCTCCAACTTCCATTTTCACCACGCTACCACAAAAAAGGGAATGTTGTCAACAAAACACAACAAAAATAGGAGCCGAACGGATTTTAACGGCTCCTGTTTTAGTATATAAAACTGTAAAGTAAATATTCTTTACACAAAACAACGCCGCAATTTAAGCCAATTTATTAAGAAGTGAGAATCAACCCTTCCACGCCTCCGCCAATCGCTTCCACAAAATCGGAGGAGGTATCCATGTCAATTTTCCAGCGGCCGCTGTCCTTGACCAACTCCACGGTGACGGTGTAGCTTGCCATGGGGACGTCCTCCGCCGTCAGCTTTTCCAGGAGCAGAGTGTAAAAAAGGTCTCCGCTCCCTTTGCTTCCGCTGGTCACCATCTGCTGGACCACCTCTAAGGAAACCTGGCTCATCAGTTCCTCCAAATCAACCACCAAAAGGGTGAGATTGACCGTAGCCGTGTTTTCTTCGATGATAGAACCTCCCACCGCATACTGCATGGCAGAAAAAAGCGGCTTGTAGATGGCGGCGGCGTCTTTGCTTTTGGTATCCAGCAAAAGGTTGCCGGACAGCGTATATTTTTCAGCGGCTTTGATGTCGCTTTTCGTCAAGCAATCCAAAAAATTGGCGGTGACTCTTTCGGGAGTGTTGCCGGTGCAACTGCACAACAGCATGAGGAAAACAGCCAACAGGGCTATTTTGCGCTTCAATCCAACACCCCCTCCGGTTTCCTATCACAGTATATGAGAGCGGGCGGCTATCTTATGTAAAAGACGCCTTTCTTAGCATAAAACGCTTACCTTGCTGGACAAGTGGCTGGCGGAGCGGGTATAATACGCAGGAGACGATAAGCCTGCGCCATTTCCGGCGAAGGTTTGATAATGAATAAGGCGATGATGCATTATGGTTTACGGCAATGTGGTGGAAGGGCGTTTTCTGCAGCGTCCCAATCGGTTTATTGCCCACGTAAAGGTGGGGGAAGAGACGGTAATCGCTCATGTGAAGAACACAGGGCGATGCAAGGAGCTGCTGATACCGGGGACCACGGTTTTTCTGGAGCACCATCCCCACTCCAGCCGGAAAACCGACTACTCCCTAATCGCCGTTCAAAAGGGGGAGCTGCTCATCAACATGGACAGTCAGGCTCCCAACAAGGTTATCGAAGAAGCCCTTGCGGCGGGCTGGCTGCCGCCGAATATGAAGGGAAAGGTCACGGCTCTGCGCCGGGAATTCACCTGGGGAGATTCCCGGTTTGACTTTGGATTTCTCCTGAATGGGACGCAAGCCCTTTTGGAGGTAAAGGGGGTGACGTTGGAGGAAAAAGGGTGCGCCCTCTTCCCCGATGCTCCCACCGAGCGGGGAGTCAAGCACCTGCACCACCTCATCAAGGCAAAGCAGGAAGGCCTTGCCGCCGCCGTGGTGTTTTTAATTCAAATGGAAACAATCAGCGTGTTTTCCCCCAACGACCAAACCCACCCTGCCTTTGGCGAAGCGCTGCGTCAGGCTGCGGATTGCGGGGTTTCGGTTTCGGCTTGGAGCAGCAAAGTAACACCGGACAGCATTGTGTTGGGCTGTCCGGTGCCGGTGGAGTTATCGTGTTAATTGGAGAGAGTGATGGCTAGCAGATTAAGGTGCGGTGTATGGCCGAACCTCCAAAGCAAACCCCTCGGGGGGGACCCTTTTGGTCAGGGTGCCCCGGTGATAGATATTGAGCTTGTCGCCGGTTTTCAGGTTTTCCATATCCACATAAAACTGGGTGGTATCGTCAAAGTTAAAGTGCACTACCTCGCCGTTGGATAGGGAAGTCATCTCCAGCCTGCCCTCCTGGCCCTGATGCTCCAATGCGGTCAGCTCGCCGTTAAACACGCAGTCCGCAGCAGGGGGCAATTTGTTGGCGGCTATGATGACGGGGGGCAGGCCGTCGTTGCGCTCCCCGTAGTATACCTCTAAATAATCACCCAGCTCCAAATCGGCAAAAGAAAAATTGGCTTGGGTGTTTTCGCCGGTGTGCATGATAAAGGAAGGATATCCAAAATCGGTGCCTTCCACCTGTTCCAGCCGCAGCTCGTAAACCCCGTCTTTTTCCGAAACGGCGGTGACCGCGCCCCGGTAGATGGGAGCGTCCATTACCGAAAGGTATTCGTCTTCGGGGTGGGAGACTTCCGGTTGGGAAGATTCCGGCGCCGCCGACAGGAGGGCGGCGGGGGATGGATCCGGCGGTGAAGGCAAAAGGGGAGAAGTCTGCTTGTCTTGCTGGTTGCAGCCCGCTGTACCCACGAGCAGGCAGGCCAACAAAATCAGCGACATTAATTTCATGGCTACTCCTCCAGGATGTTTTCATTGCTGACTATTGGTAGCTTTTCACATTTTCGCCGGATTATGTATTGAGCGGAAAGGCAAAACAAAAGGGCGGCAAGCAGGTGCTTGTCGCCCCAAATATTTATAAAGCAAAATCGTAGGGAGTGCGCTGATACACAAAGTAGTTGAGCCAGTTGGAATAAAGCAGGTGCGCGTGGGCCTTCCAGCGGAAGAGGGGCCGGTTGTGGTCGTCGTCCTGGGGGAAGTAGTTGATGGGCGTGCTGATGGGCTCGCCGGCTTGAATATCCCGATAATATTCATTGGCCAGCGTATCCCGGTCGTACTCGGAATGGCCGGTGACAAAAAACTGGCGGCAATCCCGGCTGGCGACGATGTAAACCCCCGCCTCCTTGGAGGTGCTGAGAATCTCCAGATCGGGGCATTTGACAATGTCCTCCGCCCGCACCTCGGTGTGGCGGGAATGGGGCGCGTAAAACACATCGTCAAACCCGTTGAAGAGATAGTGGGTGGGGTTGTTCAGGGTGTGTTTAAAGACGCCAAACAGCTTTTGAGGAAGCAAATATTTGGGAATGCCGTAGTAGTGGTACAGAGCCGCCTGCGCGCCCCAGCAGATGAAGTAGGTGCAAAAGACGTTGTCGCGAGCCCAGTCCATGATGGTGCAGAGTTCCTTCCAGTAGGCGACTTCCTCGAACGCCATCTTTTCCACCGGAGCACCGGTAATGATCATGCCGTCAAAACGCTGATCCTTAATTTCGTCAAAGGTTTTATAAAACTTCAGCAGGTGCTCTGCGGGAGTATTCTTGGGCTTATAGGTGGCGGTTTGCATCAGCTCGACCTCCACCTGCAGGGGGGTATTTCCCAACAGACGCAGCAACTGAGTTTCGGTTTCAATTTTCTTAGGCATCAGGTTGAGGATGAGGATCTTCAGGGGCCGGATGTCCTGAGAGTCTGCACGGGACTGCTGCATGATGAAAATGTTCTCCCGGTTCAGAATTTGAATTGCCGGCAGATCATTTGGTACCTTGATCGGCATGGCCTCGTCCTCCTTTACTATGAAAATAAGCCGGCCTGTGGATGTTGAAAAGACATCCCCCAAAACCGTTTGGATGATTATAACAGGTATTATAACAGGGCGGAGCAAAAAGTCAATAAAAATCAATATATTTGTTTTTCACCTTCATACAAATAGAAAAGAATTGTCTTTAATCTAAATACAATTGTGCGGGGTTTGCATACAATATTTCCCGGAAAGAGTATTGGGAAAAGCGCATGATTGCGCCAAAAAATCACAAGCGTTGACGAGGTCAGTTGGGGCGGTCTCCCACCGCGCTGAGCATGGCGTCCCGTTCGGCGCGGAGCAGAGCATGCTCCGGCTGCTCCAGAGCAGGATCTTTCTCCAACAGGCGGAGGGCGGCCTGCCGTGCCTGCTCCATCAACTCCATATCGTCAGCCAGATCCGCCACCTTAAGGGCGGGAAGCCCGTGCTGCCGGTATCCGAAGAAGTCTCCGGGGCCTCGCAGCGCCAAGTCCTGCTCGGCGATGGCAAAGCCGTCGTGCTCCCGCTTCATCACCTGCAGACGCTGAGCCGTTTTGCCGGATTTGACGTCGCTGACCAGAATACACCAGCTTTTTTCCTGGGCCCGGCCAACCCGTCCCCGCAGCTGGTGCAGCTGGGAAAGGCCAAAGCGTTCGGCGTTTTCAATCATGATGATGGTGGCGCCGGGAACGTCCACCCCAACCTCCACCACGGTGGTGGAGACCAATACCTGCAGCTCTCCGCTCTTAAAGCGGCGCATGACAGATTCTTTTTCCCGAGGGGACATCCTGCCGTGCAGAAGCCCCACCCGGTAGCCTTTCAACTCCCGTTCCGATAAATTCCTGGCGTATTCCACCGCAGAGCGCAGCTCGGTGTTCATTTCCCCCTGCTCGATGAGGGGGCAGACGATGTAGGCTTGTTTTCCCTCATCCAAATGCTTGCGGATAAAGCCCATGGCCCTGGCCCGTTTGCCGGAATCGATGAGCACCGTTTCCACCGGCTGGCGTCCCGGGGGCTTTTCGTCCAAAATGGAGAGGGCAAGGTCCCCGTAAATAATCAGGGAAAGGGTACGGGGAATGGGAGTGGCGGACATGACCAGAACATGGCAGTCCTTGCCTTTTTGGGAGAGGGTGGCTCGCTGTTTGACACCAAACCGATGCTGTTCGTCGGTGATGACCAGGCCAAGGTCAAAGAATTCCACTCCCTCGGATAGCAGAGCGTGGGTTCCGATGAGCAAATCTATTTGACCTAAGGCCAGCGCATCCAGCACCTTGCGCCGCTGGGCCGCCTTGGTGGAGCCGGTGAGCAATTCCACTTTCAGCCCCAAAGGCTCCAAAAACTGGGACATGGTGACCAGATGCTGTTCGGCGAGAATTTCGGTGGGGACCATCATGGCGGTTTGCTTGCCGTTTTTGGCCAAAATGTAGGCGCAGGCCGCGGCAATTAACGTTTTTCCCGAGCCCACGTCCCCCTGAATCAGCCGGTTCATGGGAACATCCCCCATAAGGTCGGCGGCGCATTCCGCAATACAGCGCTTTTGGGCGCCGGTGGGGGAAAAGGGCAGACTGTCATAAAAGGGCTGCAAGTCCACCGGGTGCATGGGTGAAACGGTGGCCTGGGTTTTCTGGCTGCGGAGGCTGCCTAGGGCGCAGCAGAGCACCAGCAGTTCCTGAAAGATAAACCGCCTGCGGGCCTGGGTCGCTTGGGCCAAGTTATGGGGAAAGTGAATGTCCCGCAGGGCGCGGTTGAGCTCCGGTAAATCCAGTTCCCGCCTCAAATGCTCCGGCAGCGGGTCCGGGAGGTTTTTCAGCTCCTTAAGAGCTTGCGCCATGTGGCTGCGGAGCATGCGGGTGGTAAGCCCCGCGGTGAGGGGGTAGACCGGCAAAATGGGCTGGCCGCCGTCGGCGGGGTAGATTTCGGGGGCGCTCATCTCCCGCCTTAACAGGGTGCCGGTGACGCGACCGTAAAAGATATAATACCGGTCGGGGACCAGTTGCTCTACGGTGTATTTGACGTTGAAGAGGGTGATGTCCAGCAGGGTGCCGGTTTCGTCTTCGGCCCGCAGTTTCCAAAGGGAAAGCCCTTTGCGGATGCGCTGCTCTTTTCCGATGCGGGTCAGCAGCGCTTTGACGGCGCAGGGCTCCTGATAGGGCGCATCCCGGATGGTGTGGGGGTTGCTTAAATCTATGTAGCTGCGGGGAAAATGATGCAGCAGGTCGCCGACGGTTTCCACACCCAGTTTGTGGTAAAGGCTCGCCCTCTTGTCTCCCACTCCTTTGAGGTAACGGATACTGGTTTGGGACGTCACTTCTCTGCTCCTTCCTGTTGCTCTGTCGATAAGGAATCGGCGGTTTTTTCCCTGCCTATTTTGTTGTAAATGCCCTGGGCCCTGTTGGAGCGGAAGGCATTTTCATCCCGCCGACGGTGGGAAAATTGCCGGCGTTTGGGGGAATACCCGCCAAAGCGGTTGCGGTATTTGCGGCTCACTCGGTAGGAACGGGCCACCACCAAAAAAGCCCCTCCCAGCAGCAGGTAGGAAAAAAAGCGGTCGGAAGCCGCAGCCTGCCGGGACAATTCCGCGTTGGGGGGATCCAAATCCAAAATCTCGTAAATCCGCAGGGAAAGGGCGGCGTACAAATCCATCAAAGCCTTGGTGGCGTTTCCCTTTTGCATGGTGTCCACCACCACTGCGCAGGCCTCCTGAATTTGAGCGGCGGTGAATTCGTCTGCAAAGGCTTTTCCCACCCGAATGGTACAGGCGGCGGGGGATTTTACCGCCACAATTAACAGGCCATTTTCTTCCTCCCGCCCTCCGATTTCCCAGGAGGTAAAGACGTCTTCGGCAAAGGCTTCCAGGTCGTCGTAGCCCCGCTCTTCCAAAGAGGGGATGGTGAGAACCACCAGCTGCGTCCCGCTTTGCCGCTCCAGTCCCAAGGATGTGGTCATCATGGTTTCCCTGTGCTTTTCAATTATGATGTTTGCGGCGTCGTTGACGTAAAAATCGACGGTGGGGAGAATGGGAGCAGCCCCCATCAGCAAAAGGCAGACAAGTAAGAAAACAGCGATGGTACCGTATTTTTTCATGGCTTATCCTCGGCGCTTTTTCTTTCTACTCTACCATTTCCCCCGGCAAAATGCAATTCGGAATCGGCTACAACACATTGCGAAGGTCAAACCGTTCGGATTCCCAAATCTGCTCCACCTTCCAGACAATGGAGTTAAGTTCGGCGACCAAATTGGGATAGACCTGGTAGCGGGCCAGAGGCTCCAGCTTGGAAATGCCCAAAGAAATATCCTCCACCTGAGAATGATGAATATAGCGGATGATGACCTGGTGCTCCTCCTCCCAATAATCGGTCAGTTCCCGAACACTGGCAAGGACTTTTTCCTGGTTCTTTTCTTCCACGGCGGTAAAAACGGCGTTGGCATAAGCCTCTACCCTCTCCCGCATTTCCGCCACCTTGTGCATGGAAAAGACGCATACGCCCACGATGATGGCGATTACCGCCAGGCAGATATACAACCGCTTCACTGCTTCTTTCTCCTTTTGTCTTTGTTATTTTTCAAATCAATCTGGTATCTTGCCCGACGGTCGCAGGTCATGAGGAAAATATCCTTCACCGAAAGCTGCTTTTCCTTCAGAACTTTGTTCAGCCATTCTTCCTTTAAGTTGAGGTAGGCAAGGGCGTCCCGGTCCAATACGCCATCCACAATGATAGGCAAGGGAGGGGAGTCCGGCTCCCCGTTGGCGGGAATGTTCATCATCTGGGCAGTCACCGGCCGCGCTGAAAATTTCTGGTAGGCGCTTAAATTCCCCGACGTTTCCACAATGCCGAAGCTGACGTCCCGGATGTTGAAGATGTTGTTTATCCGCAGCTGCTCGGTCACATCGTCAATGGACCAGCGAAGATTGCGCATTTCCTTTTGGTCCAATACGCCATCCCGAATCAGAATACGGGGGTTACCCGAGATTAACTTTCGGGCAAAGCCGCTTTTTAAAATGATGACCGAAACCAAAACTTCGCAGCTTACCAGCATGAAGATGGGCAAAATACTGCCCAGCAGGGGGATATTGGTGTCTTCGATGGAAAGGGTGGCGATGTTGGAAACCAAAATGGTAACCACCAGCTCGGCAGGCTGAAGTTCCCCCAATTGGCGCTTTCCCATAATGCGCAGTGCAAAGACAATGGCAATGTAAAGCACCACCGTGCGCATGACCACTACACTCATATCCAATCCCTCCATGTCTGACATATTCATCGCAGTGCGGTGGCAACCCTACTTTATTATGAGGTTGCAGGAAACTCATTATGCAGAAGCTGGATAGAGAAATTCCAGAACTTAACAGCCATAAAACAGGCAAAAATGGGAATTTTTATATAATGAACCAGTATTTGCAGGTTCTTCCTCTGTATGGTGAAAGGACTGCAGCGGGTTCCAAATACAAAGTCGGAAGGTGAAGCAAAGTGAAAGCAATGGCAAAAACTCTGGTTTTGGTGCTGCTCCTGACAGTGATTTGCTCGGCTACCTACATCGCTGTTCTGGCGGAGGAAAGCCCCGCGGCCAACGCAACGGCGCTGCAGCGAACGTTTGATTATTCGGTTTTATTCCCCAAAAATAACGATGATAACGGCGGAAGGCGTTCCAATATCGAAGACGCTCCCGCTTTGCGGCTGGACAACCAGGTGGTGATCCCCGTCGAAACCCCCACTCCTGCCGAGGTGGAGGCCTATGTTGCGCCTCCCAATACCGGCGCGGTTTCCGATACCTTCCAGATTGTGAGCGCCATAGCTTTGTTGGGCACCTCTCTTTGGCTGACCAAAGGCCGCAAGCTGCCGATTGAATAAAGTTATTCCTTATTACCCGTGGAGGTTGCTCTACCTTGCCAAACAAAAACATCCCCCGCCAACAGGCGGGGGATGTTTTGCTATGTAACTTTTGCAGAACAGATCCGAAGTCAGTAAAAAGCGCAAAGTGCTGATTTCGGCTCTATTGAATGACGGGCTCGTATATACCTTGCTATTTTGTGCCTGCCGCGCGTTCATTTTGCAGCTTTGGAGGGAGTCTTGCGCATCTTTACCTGAGCCAACGGGCTTTTGGAGGCGGCGCGTTCAATCTGCGCGTTGGAGACGTGGGTGTAAAGCTCGGTGGTGGCCAGGTTGGCGTGGCCCAATATCTCTTTGAGCACCCGGATGTCCACCTGCCCGTGCTGGTACATCAGGGTGGCGGCGGTGTGGCGCAGCTTGTGGGGGGAATACCCCCGGTCTCCCAGCCCGGCCGCTTGCAAACATTCTTCCACAATCTGCTCCACCCGGCGGGGAGTCAGCCGAGTTCCGCGGGAGGAGAGGAAAAGCGCTTTTTCGGCGGCCGCTCGGGGCATGGTCGCCCGCTCGGGGAAGTACTGCTGCAAGGCATACAGGCATGCCTCGTTGAGGTAGACAATCCGCTCCTTATTTCCTTTTCCCAAAAGGCGGACGCTGTTGTCCCGAATATGGTCCAGATTGATGCCGCACAGCTCGGAAAGGCGCATGCCGCAGTTGAGCAGCAACGTCAGGATGCAGTAATCCCGCTGCGGATAGCGGGAATTGACGTGGGAAAGAAGTTCCAAGCTTTCCTCCAGCGTCAGATGCTTGGGCAGGGACTTTTTCACCGCCGGCAGTTCCAGATGCTTGACCGGGTTTTCCTCCAGCAAATGGGCTTTGACGGTGAGGTAGTTAAAAAAGGTTCGCAGGCTGCTGACTTTGCGGGCGCGAGTTTTGGCGCTGTTTTCCCGCTCGGTCAGGGTGTAATTGAGGTATGCGTATATATCGGAAAGGGTCAACTTGCGCAGCACGTCAATGTCCACATCCGCGATGGTGACGGCTTCCTCGGGGGAGAGGGGTGTGTTGCGGTATTTCAGGTAGCGCAGAAAGGTGCGCAAATCCACATAATAAGCATCCACCGTGCGGGGAGAGCGCCCCCGTATGGTCAGCATGTAAAATAAAAAATCCCGCAGGTAGGGAGGAGCATCTGCGTATTTTTCGACCGTCATGAGAAACCTCCTGTCCTTCCGGCGCTGAAATATGGAACGTCAACTTTCATACCTTTTATATAGTAGCAGAAAACGGGCGGAGTTTTTGCATGAAATATGCTTTTTACAGGACAAGTTTGGAATGTCTGCCAACTTGGAGCAGGAAGGTGACATAATCCATGGGACAGGCACGTATATATTCTATGGACAACTCCCCCGACTTGTCTCGTGGGGAAACATTGTCCAAAACACAAAAGCAGAGGAGTTGGGGAATATGTCCGCAGAAAAGCTTACGACAGGGCTTTCCCAGAAACAGGCCGAGAAGCTGTTGTTTGAGTACGGCGAAAACCGGCTGGAATCGGGCAAAAACATCAGCGTGCTGAAAATTTTTGGTGGACAGTTTAAGGATCTGATGATTATGATCCTTTTGGCCTCGACGGTGATTTCCGTTCTGATGGGGGAAATCACCGAAGCCATTGCCATCATTGTTATTGTGTTGCTCAATGCCATTTTGGGCTTTATTCAGGAATTTCGAACCGAAAAAACGCTGGAAGCGCTGAAAAACCTGGCGGCCCCCACCGCCCGGGTGATTCGGGACGGCAGGCAAAAGACCATTCCCGCCAGCGAAATTGTGCCGGGGGATTTGATCGTGCTGACCGCGGGGGACAAAGTCCCGGCCGACGGCCGCCTGGTGGAGGTCACCTCCCTGCAATGCGATGAGAGTTTGCTCACCGGGGAATCTATTCCGGTGGAAAAGCAGGTCGCCTCCAAAAATGCGGTGGGAGAACCGGGGCAGGCAGGCCAGGTGTATATGGGCACCATCGTCACCAAAGGCCGGGGCAAAGCGGTGGTCACCGCCACCGGCATGCGGACGGAAATGGGCAAAATCGCCGGTATGCTCCACGACATCGAAGAAGAGCCCACCCCGCTGCAAAAACGGTTGGGGCAGTTGGGTAAGTACATAGCGGCAGGGTGCCTGCTCATCTGCGCCATTGTGACGGTTACCGGCATCCTGCGCGGGGAAGAGCTTTTTGATATGCTGCTCACCGGCATTTCCCTGGCGGTGGCGGCGGTTCCCGAAGGGTTGCCCGCCATTGTCACCATTGCGCTGGCT
>JAKPGH010000045.1 GCA_029550985.1 Bacillota bacterium | reverse complement strand
AGTTTGAAGAAACCCTTTCCCAAAAAGAAGCCAAAGGCGCCGTTTATCTCACCGGAGCGGCTTTGGCGGGAGGCCCCAACCCTACCCTCTACGGGGGGGAGGCCGCTGACATCGCCGCCGGACGGGTGCTGCTGGGAGCGCTGCCCTATCAGTTCCCGGCGGAAGGCTTTTCTTCCGGCAAGCTCACCCTGCGGCAGCCTTTGCAGAACCCCGCCGACACGGTAAAACAGGTGGCCGGCATGGCTCTGCAGGAACTGGGGGACCGGGATATCATCGCCCTCATTCAAGGGGGAACGGAACCTCAGGGCGTTGCCTACACCGCCCGGCAGATTTCGGATCAAATCCAGGCCCTGGAGGAACTGGGGCTGGAGGAATATGTCCTCTATTGCACCGACTACAAAGCTTATTTGCTGCCACAATCCTAAATAGGAGCCGGTAATGGCTCCTCTGTACGGAAAGTGTTCCGAGGAGATCATATGTCTGAATACAAAAGGGTCTTTCTCATCGTGCTGGACAGTTTCGGCATCGGGGAGTTGCCCGACGCCGCCGAATACGGAGATGCGGGCAGCAACACCCTGGCCTCCGTGTGCCGCAGCCCCAAACTGCACATCCCCAATTTGCAGGCCCTGGGGCTATACAACATCACTGGGGTGGAGGGGCCAAAAGTTGCCTTACCGTCCGGCGCTTTCGGCCGCATGGCGGAACAGAGCAAGGGAAAGGACACCACCATCGGCCACTGGGAGATTGCCGGTATTATCTCCTCCCAGCCCATGCCCACCTACCCCAACGGCTTTCCCCCGGAGGTGGTACAGGCGCTGGAGCAGGCCACCGGCCGGGGCGTTCTCTGCAACCTGCCCTACTCCGGCACCCAGGTTATCGCCGACTTTGGCGAAGAACACCTGAAAACCGGCAAGCTGATTCTCTACACTTCGGCGGACAGCGTCATGCAAATTGCCGCCCACGAGCGACTGATTCCTCCGGCGGAGCTTTACGACATCTGCCGCAAAGCCCGGAAAATCATGACGGGCCGTCACGGGGTGGGAAGAATCATCGCCCGCCCTTTTGTGGGGGAGTATCCTCACTTTGTCCGCACCGCCAACCGCCACGACTTTTCCCTGGAGCCCACCGGCCCCACCATGATGGAGGCTTTGGTGGAGCAGGGCTACGACGTCATCGGCGTTGGCAAAATCCACGACATTTTCGCGGGCGTGGGCATCAAGGAAAGCACCGGCGTCAACCGCAACAACGCCGACGGCATGGAAAAAACCCTTGCCTTGGCCAGGCGGGACTTTACCGGGCTGTGCTTTGTCAACCTGGTGGACTTTGACATGGTGTACGGCCACCGCAACGACGTGGACGGCTACGCCCAGGCCCTGACCGAATTTGACCGGCAGCTGGGGGAGCTGCTCCAAGAATTGGGGCCTCGGGACCTGCTGATGATTACCGCCGACCACGGCTGCGACCCCGCCACCCCCAGCACCGACCATTCCCGGGAATACGTGCCTCTTCTGGTGACGGGGGAGGGGATTCGGAACGGCGTGGATTTGGGAACCCGCGCCACCTTTGCCGACATCGCCGCCACCGTGCAGGATATTTTTGACGTTCCCATTCGAACGGCAGGGGAGTCTTTTTGGCATCTCATCCGACAATAATTTACTGTTCGTAATTTCATAATCAGTTATTTCAATCTGGATTGGTCTGAACGCTTATATTACAATACCATTTGTAATATCATAAATGTATTATACGATTCGACGCCTTGGTTGACTGTCTGCTCCATGAGAAGAAGGAGTCTGATTGTGGGGCAGGGGAGTGTTCCATCGAAAGAGACGGGCGCCGTTTTGCAAAAGCAATAGATAATTATACGGGCTGTATTCTTTCAGGGAGGTAAGAATATGCTGGTGATCAGCCGAAAAATTGAGGAAGGTCTGCGAATCGGAGACCAGATTGAGATTAAAATTCTGGATGTCTTTTCCACCGACAACAGCGGCGACAAAAAGAGCAAGGTTGCCTCCATCGGGATCGAGGCTCCCCGGGACGTGCAGATTTTGCGCAAGGAGCTGTTGGACACCCGGCGGGAAAACCAGGCTGCCCAGCTTTCGGCCCGGGATTTGACCGGCGCCCATTTGGGAGACTTGCTCAAGCGGAGGCGCCAGCTGTAACTTTTGGATAAAGCGCTTCGCTTTATACGGATAGTATTTGCTCGATGCCAATATTGTAAGGGGTAGATGATAATGCGACGGGCATTGCTCAAAGCCAACGAGGAAGTGGGGAAACTATTGCTGGAGCGCCACTCCCTTCAGATCAAACAGAAATCGGATATGTTCGACCTGGTCACCGACATGGACCTGCGCTCCCAGGAGATGCTGCGCGACGCCTACGCCCGCATTCTGCCGGAGGCCGCCTTTCTGGGGGAGGAGGACATGAGCGACACCCCGGCTCCCGGTCAGCTCTACTGGCTGGTGGACCCCATCGACGGGACCAAAAATTTTGTCCACGATCTGCAACTGAGCTGCATCGCCACGGCTTTGTGTCAGGACGGCGAGGCGTTGCTGGCCTGTGTCTACAATCCCTGGAACGGGGAGTTTTATTTTGCGGAAAAGGGGAAAGGCGCCACCCTCAACGGGGAGCCCATCCACGTTTCCAGCCGCAGCTTTCAGGATTCCATGGCGGCCATCGGCCAGGGGTACGGGGAGCGCCATGAGACGGTTCAGCGCCTAAAGCCTTTATGGGAGCACTGCTTCGTCCATTGCCGAGGCATCCGGGCTTTTGGCACCGCGGAACTTTCCCTGTGTTATGTGGCGGCCGGCCGTCTGGACGGCTACATAGAGCAGGCCATCATGCCTTGGGATTATCTGCCCGGCAACCTGATCATCCGGGAAGCAGGGGGAGTCGCCACCAACTGGAAAGGGGAACTGCCTTCTCCCACCGGAATGGACAGCCTGCTGGTGGGCACGCCGGATTTCCACCAAACCATGCTGCCTTTGTGTAAAAATTTGCAGGCCAGTTGCGGTTTTTGACAAAAAGCTTAACAGTTTCTTAGTGCAAATACTTGTAAAATGGTATTTTGTGGGTTACAATATAGAGCGTCAAATACTGATAATGTGTTCACATTTTTGATGGAAGGAACGGAGTAATTACCATGAACGTACTGAATAAAATGTCGATCAACGATATTGATGTTTCCGGCAAAAAGGTTCTGGTTCGCTGCGACTTCAACGTCCCTCTGGATGGCGAGACCATCACCAACGACAAGCGGATTGTAGCCTCTCTGCCCACCATTCAGGCCCTTTTGGACAAAAACGCCAAGGTGATCCTCTGCTCTCATCTGGGCCGTCCCAAAGGGGAGTTTAAGCCGGAGTTTTCCCTGGCGCCGGTTGCCAAGCGCCTGAGCGAACTGCTGGGCCGCCCGGTTATCATGGCCAAGGACGTCATCGGCGAAGATGCCAAGGCCAAGGCTGCCGCCCTCAAAGAAGGGGAAGTGCTTTTGCTGGAAAACGTTCGCTTCCACAAGGAAGAGGAAAAGAACGACCCGGCCTTTGCCAAAGAACTGGCTTCTCTGGCTGAAATTTATGTCAACGACGCCTTCGGCACCGCCCACCGCGCCCACGCTTCCACCGCCGGCGTGGCCGACTATCTGCCCGCCGTTTGCGGCCTGCTGATTCAAAAGGAAATCGAATTCATGGGCGGCGCTCTGGAGCGTCCCGAGCGGCCCTTCGTGGCCATTCTGGGCGGCGCCAAGGTTTCCGATAAGATTGGCGTCATCACCAACCTGCTGGACAAGGTGGACACCCTCATCATCGGCGGCGGCATGGCCTATACCTTCTACAAGGCCATGGGCAAAAACATCGGAAGCTCCCTGTGCGAAGAAGACAAGCTGGACCTTGCCCGCGAAATGATGAAGAAGGCGGAGGAGAAGAAGGTCCAATTCCTGCTGCCCATCGACAACCGCTGCGGCAACAAGTTTGACAAAGACTGCGACATGGCCATATACGACAACGGCAACATCCCCGAGGGCTGGATGGGCCTGGACATCGGTCCCAAGACCGAGCAGCTCTTTGCCGACGCCATCCGTTCCGCCAAGACCGTCATTTGGAACGGGCCCATGGGCGTTTTTGAGTTCGAGAAGTTTGCCGGCGGCACCAACGCCGTTGCCAAAGCGGTGGCCGAAAGCGACGCCGTTTCCATCATCGGCGGCGGCGACAGCGTGGCGGCTGTCACCAAGCTGGGCTATGCCGACAAGATGAGCCACATTTCCACCGGCGGCGGCGCCTCCCTGGAATTCCTGGAAGGTCTGGAACTGCCCGGCATCGCCTGCCTCAACGAGAAAAAGTAAGAAGTCCCCTGAATGATTCATCCGGATGTTCCATGAGGAACATCCGGATTTTGCTTTACCACTATTCTGTGATAGAATCGAAACAACATCAATGGGGGAGGGGAAGGGGAATGGCAAGGCATGAGTTTGCCATCTTAAAGCAAACGCCGTCTTGGGACGACGTATTCGATACTTATGAGCCGGAAAAGTACCACTCCAGTGCCGTCGACGACGTCTTCATCGAACCAATCCTTGTGGACTTGCAGGAGATGGACTGCTATTGGCATACGCTGCAACAACCGGGAAAGGGCCTTGCCCACTCTGGGATTACGCTGATACCGCCTTCATCGATGGAAGCTTTTCTTCGGATTTTGACGGCCCAAAACAAGCCGGAATATTCTCCTCCCATCCAAATGGCAATGGAAGCAAAGGAAAACGGCTACTATCTGATTCATTTCGGAATATAAAAAGGACGGCGTCTGATGGAGAGCCGTCCTTTTTGACTGGTTGTATTAATAGGCCTTGCCCCAAACCACCATTTCCTTGGCGGGTTGCTGGCAGCAGACGCAGGTATCCGAAATCTTCTCCTGCTCGAAGGGGATGCAGCGGGAGGTGATGCCGAACTTTTCTTTGATGGCAAGTTCGCACTCCAGCTTGCCGCACCACATGGCTTTGATGTAGCCGTCGTCGGCGTGAGCGGCCATTTCCTCCAGGTTGGTGGCGGTAAAGGTTTTGGCCGCCCGGTTTTCGTAGGCGCTTTGGTAAATGGCCTGCCGGTATTCCTCCATAATTCCGGGCAGCTGGGCTTCCAGCTGCTCCAGCTTGACGAAGTATTTCTGGCGGTTGTCCCGGCGCACCACGACGCACTGGCCCTCCTGAATATCCTTGGGACCCAGCTCGATGCGCAGGGGAACGCCCTTCATCTCATATTCGGCAAACTTCCAGCCGGCGCTGTTGTCGCTTTCGTCCAGCTTGACCCGCCAATTCTGCTTTAAGCGGGCGGTCAGCTCCCGGGCGGCTTCCAGCACGCCTTCCTTGTGCTGGGCCACCGGCACCACCACAATTTGAATGGGAGCCACATCGGGAGGCAGCTTTAAGCCGTTGTCGTCTCCGTGGGTCATGATGATGGCGCCAATCACCCGGGTGCTCATGCCCCAGGAGGTTTGGAAGGGATACTGCTGGGTGTTGTCCCGCCCCTGGAAGGTGATGCCAAAGGCTCGGGCAAAGTCGTCGCCGAAATAGTGGGAGGTGGCGCTTTGCAGCGCTTTTCCGTCGTGCATCATGGCTTCCACCGAGTAGGTGTCGCGGGCGCCGGCAAACTTTTCTTTTTCGGTTTTGCGGCCTTTGAGAATGGGAATGGCCAGGTGCTTTTCCAGCACTTCGGCGTAGATTTCCAACATCCGAAGGGTTTCCTCCACGGCTTCCTCAGCCGTTTCGTGGATGGTGTGGCCTTCCTGCCACCAGAATTCGGTGGTCCGCAGGAAGGGGCGGGTGGTTTTCTCCCACCGCACCACCGAGCACCACTGGTTATACAGCTTGGGCAGGTCCCGGTAAGAGCTGATGATGTTGCGATAGTGCTCGCAGAACAGGGTTTCCGACGTGGGGCGGACGCAGAGCCGCTCGTTTAATTTTTCGCTGCCTCCGTGGGTTACCCACGCCACTTCGGGCGCAAAGCCCTCCACGTGGTCCTTTTCCTTTTGCAGCAGGCTTTCGGGGATAAACATGGGCATTGCCACGTTTTCGTGGCCGGTGGCCTTGAATTTTGCATCCAGTATCTTTTGAATGTTTTCCCAGATGGCATAGCCATAGGGACGCAGCACCATGCAGCCCCGCACCGACGAATAATCCGCCAGCTCGGCTTTTCTGACAATATCCGTATACCATTTGGCAAAGTCCACATCCCGGGATGTGATGGCCTCCACCATCTTTTTCTGATCCGCCATTGCTATCCTCCTGACGGCAGGCCGTGGGCCCGCCTCCTAATTTAACCTTTCTTATTATAGTTTGAACGATGTGTTTTTTCAATATGCCGCCGCGAATCTTGATGGGATAAAGGAAAAGGCCACCCGTCGGTGGCCCTTGTCGATTGGACTTATAGATTGACCGAGTAGTTGGGGGCCTCCTTGGTGATGTAGATGTCGTGAGGATGGCTTTCCACCAAGCTGGCGCTGGTAATCTGCATGAATCTGGCCTTTTCGTGGAGCTCGTAGATGGTGCGGCAGCCGGTGTATCCCATGCCGGCCCGCACGCCGCCCAACATCTGGAACACGGTCTCGGAAACGCTTCCCTTGTAGGGGACCCGGCCTTCGACCCCTTCCGGCACCAGTTTCTTCTGGTCCTCCTGGAAGTAGCGGTCCTTGGAGCCTTCCTCCATGGCGGCAAGGCTGCCCATGCCGCGGTAAACCTTAAACCGGCGGCCCTGATAAATTTCCACGGCGCCTGGCGCTTCCTCGCAGCCTGCCATCAGGGAGCCCAGCATAACCACCGACGCCCCTGCCGCCAGCGCCTTGACGATGTCGCCGGAGTACTTGATGCCGCCGTCGGCAATGACGGGGATGTCGTACCTGGCCGCCACGCAGGCCGCCTGATACACGGCGGTGATTTGCGGCACGCCGATGCCCGCCACCACGCGGGTGGTGCAGATGGAGCCGGGGCCCATTCCCACTTTGATGCAGTCGGCGCCGGCCTCGATGAGGGCCTGCGCGCCCTCCGCCGTTGCAATATTTCCTGCGATGAGAGGCAGTTCCGGGTAGGCGGCTTTGATGGTCTTGATGGCGTCAATGATATTTTTGCTGTGGCCGTGGGCGCTGTCCAGCACCACCACGTCCACCTGGGCGTTGACCAGCGCTTCCACCCGCTCCATCATATTGCCGGTGACGCCCACCGCCGCTCCGCAAAGAAGCCGGCCCGCCGCGTCTCTGGCCGAGTTGGGGTAGCGGTTCATCTTTTCGATGTCTTTGATGGTAATCAAGCCTTTGAGAATGCCGTGCTCGTCCACCAACGGCAGCTTTTCGATTTTGTGGCGGGCCAGGATGACCTGCGCCTGCTCCAGGGTGGTGCCCACCGGGGCGGTGACCAGATTTTCGCTGGTCATCACTTCCTTGATTTTGACGTTGTAGTCGTCGATGAAGCGCATGTCCCGGTTGGTGATGATGCCCACCAGCTTGCCCTTTTCGTCGCAGATGGGAACGCCGGAAATGCGGTATTTTGCCATCAGCTTTTCGGCATCGTAGGCGTAGTGTTCGGGGGAAAGGTAAAAGGGGTTGTAGATAACACCGTTTTCCGAGCGCTTGACCTTGTCCACCTCATCCGCTTGCCGCTCGACGCTCATATTCTTGTGGATGATGCCGATGCCTCCCTCCCGGGCAATGGCAATGGCCATCTCTGCTTCGGTGACGGTGTCCATAGCTGCGGTCATCAAAGGAGCGTTCAGCATGACGTTCCTGGCCAGTCGCACCCGAAGATCCACGTCACGGGGCAGAAAATCGGTTGCCGCGGGAATCAGAAGGACATCGTCAAAGGTCAGTCCCTGCTGGCCGAATTTGCTGGAATAGTCGGTGTTAAGCATACAATATCTCCTTTTCACTCTGGGCGAATCTCATTTCTTAATAATCAGTTATTATAGCAACTGTATGAAAGAAATGCAAGACTTCTGTCAATATAACTCGATTGTTAAGAGGTTATTTGTCGGACAGCTCCACCAAAGCCTCAAAACAGGCGCCCCGGGAATGATGGCCGACGACTTTCCAGGAAGGGGGGGAGAGGGCATAGGAGTGGATTTGCAGCAAGTCTCCCTGCCTGGCCTCCTGGTGAAAGCCGAGGGCGATGCGCCGCATCCGGCGGGATGTCACCACGTCGTAGGGGAGGGCGTCGCAAAGAAAGTCTGCGTAGATGCAGTTGTTGACGTGGCGGTTGACGTCCAGATGGCTGTAACGAATTTCCACGTTATAGCTTTTCCCATCCCCGTTGAGAGAATTCTCTTTGGGAATGGGAATATCGCTCACCAGCTCTTCCAGTTGGGGCTGCTGCATCTCAAAGTCATAGGGATAGGCGCTGGGGCGCAGAATGCGGTGATTGGCCGTGTCGGTGAGCACCCACAGGCTGTAGGCGGAAATCAATCGCTCTCCCCGGGCGGAATCGATGACGAATTCCCGGACAAAACGGGGTCCTTTGGTTCCCACCGCAGCCGTGCCGATGGAGACTTCTTCGCTGCAGAGGGGCATCCGCTCAATTTTGAGGTTGGTCTTGACCAGCAGGAACACCAGTCCCTCTCGATATAGGCGCTCGGGGGACTGGTTCAGTGACGCAAGCTGCAGACTGGATACCTGCTGCATGTATTGCAGCGCGCCGGAAAGCTTGAGCCGGTTGTTGACGTCGCATTCATAGTAGGCAACGGTTCGGTTCTGCCGGAAGTACATCAAAGCACCTTACTTCGTTATGCCTGTATGGTGATTTTTTCGACACCGCCCATGTAGGGAACCAGTACCTTGGGAATGGTCACCGAGCCGTCGCTGTTTTGATAGTTTTCCAGAATGGCGGCGACGGTGCGGCCCACCGCCACGCCGGAACCGTTGAGGGTATGAACCAGGCGGGCTTTGTCGTTGGGCCCCTTCTTGTAGCGGACCGCCATGCGGCGGGCTTGAAAATCTTCAAAGTTGGAGCAGCTGGAAATTTCCAGATACCGCCCGTAGGAAGGCATCCAAACTTCCAGGTCATAAGTCTTGGCGCTGGAAAATCCCAAATCTCCCGTGCTGAGAGCGACCACGCGGTAGGGCAATTCCAGCAGCTGCAGCACCTTTTCGGCTTGGGCGGTCAGGGTTTCCAGTTCCTCGTAGCTCTTTTCCGGCTCGCAGAACTTGACCAGCTCCACCTTATTAAACTGGTGCTGGCGAATGAGTCCCCGGGTATCCCGTCCGGCACTGCCTGCCTCCGCCCGGAAGCAGGCCGAGTAGGCGCAGTAATAACGGGGCAGAGTGGCGCCGTCCAAAATCTCGTCCCGGTGCATATTGGTAACAGGGACCTCCGCCGTGGGAATCAGGTAATAGTCCAAGCCCTCAAGCTTAAACATATCCTCCGCAAACTTGGGCAGCTGGCCGGTTCCGGTCATGGAATCCTTGTTGGCCATAAAGGGAGGGAACACTTCGGTGTAGCCGTCGGCGGTGTGGGTGT
>JAKPGH010000025.1 GCA_029550985.1 Bacillota bacterium | reverse complement strand
GCTCCGCTCCTGATGTTCCACCCGGTAGGCGGCCTTCTCGTCGAAATAAGGGGCCGGAGTGGCGCAAAGGGTGGTGCCGTTCATCCGCACCAGGACAAACACCCCCTGGGCCCGCCTGAGCAGATCGGTGCTGCGCCGTGTCAGGTCGGTTTCGCCCAGGGCAAGCCAGCCGGCTCCCGTATCGGTGAGGAGGTCCGTCAGCTCCCCGTTGGTGATGAGGGTGGCTCGAGGCGCCTGGGGGTAAATGGCTCTGTGCTCCTCGCGGATGGAGGGGCGCTCGTGCTTTTCGCTTCCGCGGTTTTCCACCGTCAACTCGTCGTAAATCACCGTATCCTTCGCAATCTTCTCCTGTAAGAATTCCTGGGCAGAGCGCATGTAGTGGTTGCTCATAAAGCGCTTTTGCATCCGGTTTTGAAAGAGCGCGTTGCAGGAGGCCACCATGCTCATGCCGATGTGGTGCGCCATATAGCTGCGGGTGACGGCAAGACTGCCCTTGCCCACCCGCTCGGCGGTAAAGTCCACCGCTTCAAAGAATCCGTAGCGGCCGTAAACCCCCAGCTCCTGCAGGCGGGCCAAATTGGCCATGGAGGAGTTGGGCGCCATGGGGATGGTCAAGAAGGTGGAGTAGGGGGAGATGACCAGTTCCCGGTCCAGATGCCGCTTGACCCCCAGCTTTTGGACGCCGTGGGCCTTGTACTGGTAGTTGAGGTTATTGTCGAAGGCGTAGAAGGCGCTTTCGCTGATGCCCCAGGGCACTCCCGCCCGGGCCGCCCGGCGCTTTTGGCAGTAGAGGCAGTAGTCCAGCGCCTCCCCCAGCAGGGAGCCGTCGTAAACCGGCAGCAGCAGATGGGGCATAAAGTATTCGAACATGGTGCCGGTCCAGCTCACCGCACCGGCATAGGAACCGCTGCGGCTCATGGTGCGGTTGAGGGAACCCCAGTGCTTCTTCCCCACCAGCTTGCGGGCCACGGCGTAATAGCTGGTCAGCCGGGCTTCGCTCATCAAAAAATCATAATGGGAGTTGACCAGCGACTGCTTTTCCACTTCGTAGCCGATGGAAAACAGGTTCTTCTTTTTGTTGTAAAAGACGGTCAGGTCGGTGTTTTCGATGAGCCGTTCGATGCGGGCAATCAGGTCCTGGATGGCGGGCTTTTCCCGCACGAATTCTTTGAGCCCTTCCACCAGCGCCACCAGGCAGCAGATAAAGTTGCCGCTGTCCACGGTGGAGACAAATTCCGGCTTGAGGGTGTCCAGGGTCAGGGTGTCGTACCAGTTGTACAGGTTGCCGTTCCACTTGGGCAGCTTTTCGATGGTGGAGATGGTGCGCTCGATGCGGGTATACAGCCCGTCGGTGTCGATGAAGTCAAAGTCCATCGCCGCCAGTACCGAAAGGAGCATGATGCCGATGTTGGTGGGGGAGGTGCGGTTGGCCACCCGGTAAACGGGGCTTTGCTGGACGTTGTCGGGGGGCAGGAAGTGGTTTTCGGCGTTGGCAAAGTCCTCGTAGTACCGCCACATGGCGGCGTTGTAGGAAAGAAGGGTGTCCCGGCTGGCGGGGGAAAGGCGGTTTTCCTCCTCGCTGACCGGGCGGGCGGTTATCAATGCAATTGGAATCAGCAGGCTGAAACAAATTCCCACCAGCGTCAGGGAGGAAGGGGATGCGTAAATCAAATACGCCAGCGCGAAGAATTGGGCCAGCCAATACCGTCGCACCAATCCCAGCAGATTCACCCCCTGAGCTTCGCTTTGGGCGGCGGTGGTCCACTCCAGCATCTTTTTGCGTGAGACGTAGGTTCTCCACAGAGAGCGGAGCACCGCGTCCACCGTAACGATGCTTTGGGCCGGCAGCATAATCAGCAGGAACAGCCCCTGGGCCATCAGCTCAAAGGCGTGGGGAAGGGTGCGGGTAAAGAACTTGCGGGAAAGGGTGAAAAGCCCTCCGTTTAACAGGGAAAAGAAAGCCGCCCAGAAGGAGGGGAAGATAACCCCCAGCAGGCCGATGACGGCCACCAGCGCCCTTGCTCCTCCCGATAGAAAGAGGGCGGCCACCAGGCACCCCAGGCTGGCCACGGGAGTAAGGGACCGGCGGAGGTTGTCCAGCAGCTTGTAGCGGGAAAGGGCGTTGATGGGGTTCTGATACACCTTGCCGTCCACCCGGTACTGGGTTCCGATAAACTTGATGTTCTGCCAGTCCCCCCGCAGCCAGCGGTGCAGCCGGGAAAGCCAGGAGCTCATGCTGGTGGGGGCGGTGTCGTTCATCTCCACGTCGGAGACAAAGGCCACCCGCAGGTAGGCCCCCTCCAGAATGTCGTGGCTGAGCACCTGATTTTCCGGAAAGCGACGGGAAAGCAGGGTGTAAAAGGCGTCGATGTCAATCAGGCCCTTGCCCGCGAAGATGCTTTCCCCAAACAAATCCTGATAAAAGTCCTTGTCCCTGGTCTCATAGGCGGTGACGCCGCCGCAGCCGCACATCACCCGGGAGAAGGCGGTGGCCCGGGCGCTTTTTAAGTCCGGGCTGATTTTTGGCGCCAAAATGCCGTAGCCCTCCACCACCA
>JAKPGH010000322.1 GCA_029550985.1 Bacillota bacterium | reverse complement strand
AAAATCGAAGGGCGGATGAAGCGGCCGGAATACGTGGCGGCGGCGGTCTCCGCCTGCGTGGCCGCCCGCAATCAGGCTCCTTACGACAAGGAGGATTTGGCGGCGGTCTTTTCCCGCAGCGGATTTACGGAAGGGTACCTTCTGGGCCGGCGGGACGCATCCATGTTCGGCATCCGCCAAAAGGAGGACGTCACCGCCGCCACTTCTTCTCTGCTCAAAGGCTATCAGGCCCTGTACCGCCAGGAGACGCCGAGGGCGCCGGTCACCCTCGCCTTTACCATGCAGGCGGGACAGCCCTCCTCTCTGACCGTGCGGGATAAAGACGGCAGGGAGGTGACGGTGACGGGGCAGGAGCCGCAAGTCGCTTTCACCGCCCCCACCGACGAGGGAAGAGCCAGGGCGGCTCTGACCAAAACGGGAGGCACCCCCTTTTGGGTGGAGGACATCCGATGCCGGCTGGACCCGGATAGGATGCTGCCCGCCTCCGCCCTCAACGCCCTGCGGCGCCAGGCGCTGGACCAGCTGCTGGCCTTGCGGGAAACCCTTCGCCCCGTGGCGTGGGACCCAAAAGCTGCCCGGCAAGTTTGGAAGCCAACGTTTGCCCCCACTTCTTCCCGGGAGCCGGAACGGCGCATTCGCCTGGGCCGGGCCGACCAACTGCCCGTTGCCGCCGCCACCGACGCCAGGCTGCTGATTTTGCCCCTGCACCTCTGGAAGGAAGCGGATGCGAGCTTAATTTCTCAAAACCTTCCCCGAATGGCGGTGGAACTGCCCCGCTGTACCTTCGGCGCCGACGGGAACATCCCCCTTCAGTTGGAGGAGCTGCGCAAAGCGGGGGTCGGCCACGCGGTGGTGGGCTCTCTGGGCGCTCTTCGGCAGGCAAAGGAAAGGGGATTTACCCTCCACGGGGATGTGTTCCTCAACATTTTTAACGGGCCGGCGTTGGAGGAGTACCGGCGTTTGGGCCTTGCCGACGCCACCTTAAGCTTTGAGTTGACCCTGGCGGAGGCGAGGGAAATCCGGGGCAGCCTGCCCAAAGGGCTGCTGGCTTACGGCTATCTGCCGCTGATGGCGCTGCGCAACTGCCCCGCCAAAGCCCACGGAAGCGGCTGCAAGGGAAGGGGCTGCGGCTATCCCGTCCTCACCGACCGGATGGGCAAAGCCTTTTTCCTGGACTGCGACGGCAGGGTTTCCACCCTTTACAACTGCGTGCCCCTCTGGATGGGGGACCGGTTGCCCGAGCTGCGGGGCTTTGATTTTTACACCATCTATCTGACCCGGGAAACTCCGGCCGAAGCCCGACGGGTGCTGGAGGGTTTTGACAGCGAGGAAAAGCCCGCCATGCCCCACACCCGGGGGCTATACTACCGGGGAGAGGTTTCTCCCCCCAAAAGGAGCAAGCCATGAACGAGTTAAAGGTGAAAAAGCTGCAACCTCACGCAAAGCTGCCGCAACGAGCCACCCCCACCAGCGCGGGGGCGGACCTTTGCGCCTGCCTGACTGAGCCGCTGCTGCTGCCCGCCAAAGGGCGGGTGACGGTGCCCACCGGCGTGGCGGTGGAAATTGCGCCGGGATGGGCGGGGTTTGTCTTTGGGCGCAGCGGCCTTGGCATCCGCCACGGCATTGTCCCCGCCAACGCGGTGGGGGTGATTGACGCCGACTACCGGGGCGAAATCATGGTGGGCCTGGTCAATCAGGGAGACCAGGACTACACCATCCAGCCGGGGGAGCGCATCGCCCAGCTGGTGTTGCTGCCGGTGGCGCTGGCGGAAATTGTGGAGGTGGAAAGCCTTTCCGATACTGCGCGGGGGGCGAATGGCTTCGGCTCCACCGGAAAACAATAAGCCTGGTTGACAAGCTTTACTCCATTTATACTCCAAAGGGGATGGATTTATGCTGATTCTGGCCTCCGGCTCCCCGCGGCGCAGGGAGCTGATGGAATATATCACGTCCGACTTTATCGTCATCACCAAGCCCACCGACGAGACCTTTCCTCCCGGGGTGTCCCCCCGCCGGGGAGCGGAGCTGCTGGCCCTGCGCAAGGCTCGGGCGGTGGCGGCGGAACACCCTTCCGACGTGGTGATTGGGGCCGACACCATCGTGGTGCTGGACGGCGAAATCTTCGGAAAGCCCAAGGACACCGCCGACGCGGTCCGGATGCTGAAGGCCCTGTCCGGTCGGGAGCACACCGTCTACACAGGGGTGGCGGTGCTTTCTTCGCAAGGGGAAC
>JAKPGH010000308.1 GCA_029550985.1 Bacillota bacterium | reverse complement strand
GAAATCTACAAGGCGCTGGAAATCGCTCAGGCCAGGGAATTTGTGGACGCCAAGCCCGAAGGTCTCGACGCGGAAATCGTGCAGGGCGGCAAAAACCTGTCGGGAGGCCAAAAGCAGCGGCTTACCATTGCAAGAGCCCTGATGGCTCGGCCGGAAATCTTAATTCTGGACGACAGCGCCTCCGCCCTGGACTTTGCCACCGACGCAAGGCTCCGGAAAGCCATCGCCACCCAGACCCAAAACACCACGGTTTTCATCGTCTCCCAGCGGGCGTCCGCCATCAAAAACGCCGACAACATCATCGTTCTGGACGACGGAAAGATGGTCGGGATGGGAAAACACGAAGAATTGCTGGATACCTGCGAGGTTTACAAAAACATTTGCTTGTCCCAGCTATCGGCAGATGAGGTGAAGAAAAAATGAAACAACATAACGCTGAGGTTATCAGGCGCCTGCTCAAACTGATAAAGCCCTACCGGCACTTTCTCTATTTATCCCTTCTTTTGGCGATTATCAGCGTTTCCACCACCCTTTACGCCCCGGTGTTGGTCGGCGAGGGCGTCGACCTCATTCTCTCCAAAGGCAACGTGGACTTTGAGGGAATTGTGGCCATTCTGATGCGTTTGGGCGTCGTCATTGCCGTCACCTCCATTTCCCAATGGCTGATGGGGTTCTGCACCAACCAAATCACCTACCGCACCGTCAAAGACATCCGCGCCATGGCCTTTGAAAAGCTGTCCATCGTGCCGCTGAAATACATCGACTCCCACCAGCACGGCGAACTTCTAAGCCGGGTCATCACCGATGTGGAGCAAATCTCCGACGGCCTGCTGATGGGCTTTACCCAGCTCTTTACCGGCATCGTCACCATTCTGGGCACCATCGGCTTTATGCTCTCCATCAACTTCAACATCACCGTGATTGTGGTGCTCATCACTCCCCTTTCCCTGTTTGTGGCAAGCTATATCGCCAAACACACCTACGACATGTTCAAGCTGCAGTCGGAAACCAGAGGGCAGCTGACCTCTCTGGTGGAGGAAATGGTGAGCAACCAAAAGGTGGTCAAGGCGTTCGGCTACGAGCAGGAAGCCCAGGCGAAATTTGAAGAAATCAACGCCCGTCTGCAGCAGTGCGGGCTGAAGGCTACCTTTTTCTCCTCCATCACCAATCCCGCCACCCGCTTTGTCAACGGCATTGTCTACACCGCCGTGGGCGTGACCGGCGCTTTGTCCGCCGTCGCAGGCCGCATTTCCGTCGGGCAGCTTTCCGCCTTTTTGAGCTACGCCAACCAGTACACCAAGCCCTTTAACGAAATTTCCGGCGTGGTGACGGAGCTGCAAAGCGCCTTCGCCTCGGCCAAACGGGTCTTCGACGTCATCGACGAGGAGCCGCAAACCCCCGACCTGCCCGACGCCGTGGAACTGACCGAGGTGGACGGCAGCGTCGCTCTGAAGGATGTGTATTTCTCCTACCGCCCCGATGTGAAGTTAATCGAGGATTTGAACTTATCGGTCAAGCCGGGGCAGAGAATCGCCATTGTGGGGCCGACCGGCAGCGGAAAAACCACCATCATCAACCTTTTGATGCGCTTTTACGACGTGGACTCGGGGGAAATTATCGTCAGCGGCCACCCCATCAAAGAGGTAAAGCGGGACAGCCTCCGCTCCATGTACGGCATGGTTTTGCAGGACACCTGGCTGAAAACCGGAACCATCGCCGAAAATATCGCCTACGGCAAACCCGACGCGACCAGGGAGGAGATTATCCGGGCAGCCAAGGCGGCCCACGCCCACAGCTTTATCAAACGCCTTCCCCAGGGCTACGACACGGTGGTGTCCGAAGAAGGGGAAAACATCTCCCAGGGAGAAAAGCAGCTGCTTTCCATCGCGCGGGTGATGCTGATTATGCCCCCCATGCTGATTCTGGACGAAGCCACTTCCTCCATCGACACCATCACCGAAATCAACATTCAAAAAGCTTTTGCCAAAATGATGGAAGGGCGCACCAGCTTTATTGTGGCTCACCGCCTTTCCACCATCAAAGAGTCCGACTGCATTCTGGTCATGAACCAGGGACGCATCATCGAGCATGGGACCCATGAAGAGCTGTTGCAAAAAAATGGCTTTTATGCCAATTTGTATAATAGTCAGTTTGCCGTATAAATGACGGACAAGTTGCAGCGACGCTCCTTGAAAGGGTTGACTATTGTCATTAATTGCTATAGAATGAGGGGGTGTTTGATTAATTCTGACAATTTTCGACCTTGGAACGTGAAAGTTGTCAGTATTGGAGGAGGAGATTCATACCATGAGTAGTTCCGACCATAAGGGACAGCCAAGAGAACAGTTCAAGTCAAAACTCGGATTTATCATGGCGGCGGCAGGTTCCGCGGTGGGATTGGGCAGCATCTGGAGGTTTCCGTACGTTGTTGGAGAAAACGGCGGCGGCGCCTACATGGTTGTTTATCTCATTGCGCTGATTATCATCGGCCTGCCTGTTATGATTGCCGAGTTTGTCATCGGAAGACACAGCGGCAAAAACTCCGTGGACGCTTATGCCCATTATTCGAAGAAATACAGGATTGTGGGTATTTGTTCCATGCTGGCCCCTTCCATCATTTTGTCCTACTATTGCGTGGTAGGCGGCTGGACCCTTATGTACCTGTACCTGACCATTTCCGGCCAGCTTTCCGGACTGACGCCGGACGGCTATTCCGCCATGTTTGCGGCCGCGTCCGGCAATATGGCCATGTCCGGCATTTTCTTCCTGATTTTCGGCGTGCTGACCATTCTGGTGGTCTGCAAGGGAGTATCCCAGGGAATTGAAAAGGTCTGCTCCGTACTGATGCCGGCCCTTTTCATCATCATGGTGGCTCTCTCCGTTCTGGCCAGCCTGCAACCCGGCGGTTGGGAAGGAATCAAATGGTATTTGTACCCCGACTTTTCCAAGGTGACCGCCAAAACCTTTATGGATGCGGTGGGGCAGGTATTCTTTACCATGAGCCTTGGCATGGGAATTATGGTCACCTACGCCAGCTACCTGAACAAGGACGAAGATATGCCCAAGGCCGCCACCATCACCATCCTTTTCGACACGCTGGTTTCGGTTCTGTCCGGCTTTGCCATCTTCCCCGCCGTGTTTGCCTACGGCCTGGAGCCTACTTCCGGCCCCGGACTGGTGTTCATCACCCTGCCCAACGTATTCACCCAGCTTCCTCTCGGCTTAGTTGTCGGAATCGCTTTTTACCTGCTGTTGTTCTTTGCGGCTCTGCCTTCCG
>JAKPGH010000298.1 GCA_029550985.1 Bacillota bacterium | reverse complement strand
GGGACTGTGGTGGGGGTCGGCGCCATTGGCTCCAAAACAGACCAGCTGGGGGCCTTCGCAGTCGGCGCCGTTTTGCAAAAACAGCTTGTTGACAGCGGAGGCCAGCTCGTTTTCGGCAACGCCCTCCCGGATTTGGGCAATGACCGAGCCCATTACCTTGTCGTTGACGAGGGAGTTTGCCCGCAGCTTGTCCCGTTCGGCGGCGTCCTTGAGCTGGCGGGCCAAATCCACCGGGTGGGAGCCCACCACGGGCACAATGTCCCGGCGCAGCTCCATCAGCCCGATGAGGAACTTGCTGTACCAGAATTTATCGATTCCCAACTTGCCGGGCCTTACCACTTCCGCCAGGCCGGCGACGGGAGAGTCGGCGTCTCCGTGGCAGACCACCGGGATTTCCGGCGTTCCGGTCAGGCCGAAGATGGAGTTGGCAAACAAAATGGCCTTGCCCCCGCGGTCCAGGTACAGTGCCAGCATCCGCTCGTGGGGTTCCACCCAATAGCCGGTGAGGTAATAGACCGAGGCGGGGGAGGAGATGACAATCTGCTCCAGGTTTGCCCGCTCCATGTGCTCGATTACCCGCTGCAGCCGCTGCTGCTTCATAAAAGCCATCTCCTTAAACGGTTACTTTGCCAGCACGCAAACCAGCCGGCAGGGCTTGTCGGTGCGGTTTTCGCACCAGTGCCGCTCCCCACGGGGAATAAGGGTGGCTTCTCCCTGGCGGCACACTCCCTTGTAGTCTCCGCTTTCGGTATATACTTCCCCTTCGATAAAGAAGGAGTACTCGTCCTGCTCATGAGTCCCCGTGCCGCTTTCCGGAACCCGTTTGCCCGGCAGCAGGGTGATGTAGCTGATGCGAATGTCGCTGTAGTTTCCGGTGAGGTGGAACAGCTGCTGCATTTCATACAGCGGCAACCCGGTCACCGGCACCTGTTCCAACACAACTTTTTTCATAATTTTATTCCTCCTGCCTAGTTAGGCACGTTTGCGCATCCGGGGGTCCAGATAATCCCGCAGGCCGTCGCCGATAAAGTTGGCGCCGATGGCGACGCTGAAAATGGCAAGCCCCGGGAAGGTGGAAATCCACCAGTAGTTGAAGGTGAGGACGCCGTCGCTGACCATGGCGCCCCATTCGGGCACGGGAGGCTGTACTCCCAGGCCCAAAAAGGAAAGGCCGGAAAACATCAAAATGGCGTTTCCCAAATCCAACGTGGCCATGACGGCCATGGGACCTATGCTGTTGGGCAGAATTTCCCGGTACAGAATCCGCAGGTGGGAGGCTCCCAAAATGCGGCTGGCGGTGACGTAGTCGTTTTCCTTGACGGAAATGACGATGCTGCGGGTCAGGCGGGCGTAGTTGGGCCACCAGATGATGGCCATGGCCAGAATGGAGTTGCTGATGTTGGGCCCCAAGGCCGCCGCGATGACCATGGCGAGAATAAGCGGCGGGAAGGACTGGACCATTTCGCTAAAGCGCATCATCACGTCGTCCACCACGCCGCCCACGTAGCCGGCAATTCCTCCGAACAGGATGCCCACCCCGAAGGAAATGAGGACGGTAATCAGCCCGGCGCTCATGGAAATGCGGCTGCCGTACAGCACCCGGCTGAACACATCCCGGCCCAGGCTGTCGGTTCCAAACCAGTGCTCGGCGCTGGGAGGCTGAAAGCGCCCCACGATGTTCTGGTCGTTGATGGGGTGGTAAGGCGTCAGCAGCGGGGCGAAGATGGCGATTACAATCCAGCCGATGCAGATGACGAGGCCCAGTTTGAACATAAAGTTCTTATGTTTTAACAGTTGCTTTACGGTGTTCATGGCTGCCTCCTTCTACTGATACCGAATCCTGGGGTCGATGACACCGTAAAGAATGTCAATCAGCAGGTTGACTATCACATAGGTAACCGCAATCAGCAGGGAAACGCCGCAGATGGCCGGGAAGTCCAACGTGGTGGCGGAAAGGTAGGCGTACTGCCCGATGCCCGGCCAGGAAAAGATTTTTTCCACAAATACCATGCCGCCCAACAGGTTGCAGAATCCCATTCCGCTGACGGTGATAACGGGAATCAGCGCGTTGTTGAGGGCGTGGCCGATGACCACCCTGCGCTCCTTCATGCCCTTAGAGCGGGCGGTGCGGATGTAATCCATGGACATGGCCTCCAAAAGGTTGGAGCGGGTCTGGCGGGTGATGAGGCCCATGGTGAAAAAGCCCAGCACAAGGGCGGGAAGAAACAGGTGAGCCAAGGCGTCGGCCAGCATTTCCCAATCCCCCCAGGAGATGGCGTCCAGCACATACAGGCCGGTGCCGCCGGTGGGGTTGAAGATGCGGGGGTCGATTCTTCCTCCGCTGGGGAACCATTGGAGCTTGCCGCAGAACACCGACATCACCAGCAGGGCGAACCAGAAGCTGGGCAGGGAAACGCCGCTGACCGAAATGGTCCGCAGAATCTGGTCTATAGGCTTATTCTGGAAGATGGCGGAGAGAATGCCAAATCCCACTCCCAGCACGATGGCGATGATCATGGCAAAGATGGAAAGCTCCACGGTGGCGGGAAAGTACTGCTTGAGATCCTGTAGCACCGGTCTTCCTGTACGGATGGAAGTGCCGAAATCGCCCCGCAGCAAATTGGACATATAGATGAAGTACTGCTCGTGAAGGGGTTTGTCCAGCCCCCATTTGGCTTCATAAGCGGCGACGATTTCCGGGTCGTTCAGGGCGGTCTGGCTGAGGTTTGCAGCAACGGGGTTGCTGGGCACCATGTGGGAAATCAAAAAGACCATGACGGACACTCCCAGCAGCAAAACCACCATCAAGAGCAGACGTCTGATGATATACCGGACCAAAAAGGCACTCCTTTCTTTCAAACAAACAGGTTTATTGTATGGCGCCTACAGGGAATGGTTTTGGTGTGCAGAGGGGTGGCCCATCCTCCAAACGCCATAGGGTGTATTTGCCTCAACAAACCTTATGCCATGCCGGAAAGCCTGCATAAGCAGGCTCCGGCACGGCATTGCAAACAAATGTTATCGGTCCTTATGGGAAAGAAGCAGCCGCTTTATTTGGCTACCAGGTCGCAGAGCTGGATTTTGCACAGGTCGTTGTAAGTGACGTTCTCCAAACGGTCGGAGCGGTAGGCGTAGGTCTTGGGATGCTGCAGCAGGAAGGCGAAGGGGTTATCCTGGTCGAACAGCTTCTGCAGCTCCTCGGAGTACTGAGCCCGCAGGTTGGGGTCGGTCTCCACCTGAATTTTGTTGGCCAAATCCCACAGGGCCTTGTTTTCGTCGGTCAGCTCCCACTTGGTGCGGTTGCCGTAGGCGGTGCCGTTTTCACCGGTGCCGGGCAGGAAGGCGAACTGGTTGTTGATGTCGTAGTAGTCAGGCGACCAGAACATGACGTAGAAGGGCATGGAGCCTTCCCGCATCTTTTCGTACACCAAAGTGGCTTCCAGGGTTTCGATGTTGACGTTGATGCCGATTTCGGCCAGGTCCTGCTTGACCTTCTGGGCGATGGTGGTCCACTCCAGACCCTCGGAGTTGTTGTTGGCGCAGGTCAGGGTGATGTCAAAGCCGTTGGGATAGCCGGCTTCCGCCATCAGAGCCTTGGCCTTTTCCAAATCCCGGTAGCTGGGGTCTCTGGTCAGAGCGCCGGAGAAGCCCTGCTGCACAAAGTTGAAGGGGATGGTGCAGCCTTCGCCGCCCAGAGCCAGGTATCCGGAGTAATCCAGAGCGTAGCGGACGGCTTGCTGCACCTTGGGGTTGGCAATTTCGGGGGAGAGGGAAGTATCCCGGTTCATGACCAGGAAGGTAATGAGGGCGGTGGCGCCTTTGGCGATGGTGACGTTTTCCTTGCCCTCCAGCTGCTTGGCGGTTTCGCTGTTCAGGCCGAGGGCGATGTCAATTTCGCCGTTCTGCAGGGCGGTGATTTGGGCGTCCACGCTGGGCATCTCTTTGAGGATAATGGTGTCGATGTTCTTGGGCTCGCCCCAGTAGTTGGGGTTCTTCTCCAGAACCAGCTGCTCCTTGGGAGTCCAGCTCTTGATGATGTAGGGGCCGGAACCGGCGGAGGTGGTGTCCAACCAGGCCTTGGCGATGTCGTTGCCGGTGTCGGAGCCGCCGTGCTGCTTGACCAGCTCACTGTCCAGAATGCAGTAGGCGTTGGAGGTCAGCTTCACCAGGAAGGAGGCGTCGGGCTCGTTGAGGGTGATGACCACGGTGTAGTCGTCGGGAGCCTCCACACTCTTCACGATTTTGACGTTGGAGTAGGCGTTGCTGTCCTTCATGTTCATCACGCGGTTGATGCTCCACACCACGTCCTTGGCGGTGAGTTTGTTGCCGCTGGCAAACACAACGTCCTGCCGGAGAGGGAAGGTGTATACGGTTTTGGTTTCGTCAATTTCCACGCCGGTGGCCACCGAAGGGACGGGAGTTCCCATGGTGCCGGATTCCAC
This sequence comes from Bacillota bacterium, assembly GCA_029550985.1. Lineage (GTDB taxonomy): Bacteria > Bacillota > Clostridia > Oscillospirales > Ruminococcaceae > WRAV01. The sequence continues at coordinate 4,185 of JAKPGH010000298.1, read as the reverse complement.
CCGGTACAGCATATCGTAGGCGGCGTAGGAAATCATGTTGGCGTACGGCTCGTACATGTGGCCGGGGTCCAGGGTAATCAGGTCGGACTGAGCGCCGATGACCACGGTTTTGGGCTGAGCGGGTTGGGCGCCGGAAGCGGAGCCTTCACTGCCCTGAGGGGTGGAAACCCGTCCGCTGCTTCCGCTGGCACAGCCGGCAAACAGCGATACCAAAAGACTGCAGGTTAAAAGAATCGCCAATACCTTCTTCATAGTTTACCTCCTAAAAAGAATGAACATTATGGAATCTGCTCATAGAGAAAACAGGAAACAAAATGGCCGGGCTCCACCTCCTGCAGGGTGGGCCGCTCTTTGCCGCAGCGCTCCATGGCGTGAGGGCAGCGGGTGTGGAAGGCGCAGCCAACGGGGGGAGAGGTGGGGCTGGGCAGGTCGCCCGACAACACAATCTGCTGGGGAATGGGGCGCTCGCTGCCGTCGTCGATGACGGGAATGGCGGAAATCAGCGCCTGGGTGTAGGGGTGCATGGCGTTCTGATACAGCCGCTCCGCCGAAGCAAGCTCCACAATCTTGCCCAGATACATGACGCCAATCCGCTGGCAGCAGTGCTTGACGACACTGAGATTGTGGGAAATAAAGAGATAGGTAAGATTTAACTGCTTTTGCAAATCCTCCAGCAGGTTGATGACCTGTGCCTGGATGGAAACGTCCAGCGCCGAAACCGGCTCGTCGCAGATAATCAGTTGGGGGTTGAGGGCCAGAGCCCGAGCAATGCCCACCCTCTGCTTCTGGCCGCCCGACATTTCGTGGGGGTAGCGCTCCAGATAGGCGCTGGAAAGCCCCACCATGTCGCACAGTTCCAAAATTCTGCGGCGCCTCTCCTCCTTGGTGTTGTAAAGCCCGTGGATGATAAAGGGCTCGGAGAGGATTACCTCAATTTTCCGCCGGGGGTTGAGGCAGGAGGAAGGGTCCTGAAAAATCATCTGGGATTTGCACCGAAACTCCTTGAGTTCCTTGCCCCGCAGGCGGGAAATATCCTTGCCGTCAAAGACGATTTTGCCGCCGGTGAGAGGGTAGAGCCGCAAAAAAGTTTTGCCCAGGGTGGATTTTCCACATCCCGACTCTCCCACCAGCCCGAAGGTTTCTCCTTTATAGATGGAGAGGGTAACGCCGTCCACGGCATACAGGGTGGCCTTTTGGCCCCTTTCCTTTTTGACTGTGAAATACTGCCTGACATCCTGTGCCTGCAGTAGAACCTCATTGCTCATTCTGTGTTACCTCTCCCTCCTTTTCATCGTACAAAAAGCACCGAACCAGCCGGCCGTCCGGCGTTTCCTTCAAATTGGGATGTTCCCGCCGGCAACGGTCCATGGCGTGCTTGCACCGGGGATGGAAGCGGCAGCCTTCCGGCATCTGGCCGGCGTCGGGCACCATGCCCTCGATGGCCTCCAGCCGCTTGTTGCCTCCGGTCAGCCGGGGCAGGGCGTTGATCAGCCCCGAGGTGTAGGGGTGGAGAGGCTCCCGGAACAGCTGACGCACCGGAGCGGTTTCCACCAGCTCGCCGCAGTACATGACAGCCACCCGGTCGCAGAAATCGGAAACGATGCCAAGGTCGTGGGTAATCATGATGACGCCCATATCTCGCTGCTTGCGAATATCCTTCAGCAGCTTGTGAATCTGGGCCTGAATGGTGACGTCCAGTGCGGTGGTGGGCTCGTCGGCAATCAGCAAGTCGGGGTCGCAGGCAAGGGCGATGGCAATCATCACCCGCTGCCGCATGCCCCCCGAAAGCTGGTGGGGGTATTCCCGCAGCCGCTGAGGCGCGTCGGGAATGCCGCAGAGCTCCAACAGTTGCAGCGCCTTCTTTTCCGCCTCTTTCTTGGAAAGGTTGCTGTGCAGCAGGATGGACTCCATAATCTGCCGCCCGCAGGTGTGGATGGGGTTGAGGGAGGTCATCGGCTCCTGAAAAATCATGGCGATGCGGTTGCCCCGAATCTGTTGCATTTCCGGCTCAGTCAGGGCCAGCAGGTCCTTGCCGTCAAAGAGGATATTTCCCCGCACTTGGGCCGCCGACGTCAGAAGCCTCATCACCGCCAAAGAGGTGACGCTTTTTCCGCTGCCAGATTCACCTACGATTCCCAACACTTCGCCTCGGGCCACGCTGAACGAAAGATGGGATATGATGTTCACCGGGCCCTCGTCATTTATAAAATCAACACATAGGTCACGTACTTCTAACAAATTACTCAAAATCTGCCCTCCTGACCAGGAATCAGGCAAATCTGGTTTGCCTTATACAGCCCTTCACACTCTTTGTAAAAAAAAGGAGCTGTTCAATGACATCGTCATTTCCCACAACTCCAGCGCTGTATTTGCATATTATACTGCGTTTGCCTGCATTTTTCAAGAGGAAGGGGGAAAGAACGGCGAGAGAAATGAAAAAAATTACAAGGACTATGCAAGAAAAACCCTCCCGCCGGCAGGGGCGGGAGGGAAGTACCGTTCGATTTTGTGGCAATCAGGTGGTGCTGACTCCCAGCTTGTCGAACACGAAGAACACAAGTCCGAAGATAAGTCCCACGATGGCGCTCAAAGCCATACCGGTAATGGAAACTTCTCCGATTTGAATGCTCAGGCCGGAAAGTCCGGTGACGAACACCACCGAGGTCATGACCAGGTTGCGGGATTTGGCGTAGTCCACCTTTCTGTCCACCAGGATGCGCAGGCCGGAGGTTCCAATCATGCCGTAGAGCAGGAAGGTAAGGCCGCCGATGACGTCGCCGGGGATGGTGGAAATCAGGGCGGAGAGAGGTCCGATAAAGGCCATCAGAATGGAGATGACGGCGGCACCTCCAATGACCTGGACGCTGTAAACGCCCGTGACCGCCATGACGCCGATGTTTTCGCCGTAGGTGGTGGTGCCCACCGCGCCGAACAGTCCGGAAAGGGCGGTGGAGAAGTTGTCCGCAAAGTAGCTGCGATGCAGTCCGGGGTCTTTGAGCAGGTCTCTGCCCACAATCTCGCTGGTGACAATCTGGTGTCCGATGTGCTCCGCCGCCAGCACCAGCGCCACAGGGGCGATGGTCAGCACGGAGGCCAGGTCAAATTTTGCCATGACGAAGTGAGGTATGGTAAACAACTTGGTGTTCATCAGGGGAGTGAAGTCCACCATGCCGAAGAAGATGGCGGTGATATAGCCGCAGATCAGGGCGATTAACAGGGGGATGACTCCCAGGAATCCGCGGAAGAGAACCGAGCCAAACACCGCGACCAGCAGGGTGACGGCAAACACCACGATGTTGCCCATAGTGGCTCCCTCTCCGGTGAGGTTGGCGCCGATGGCACCCCCACCCACAGAAACTCCCGCCAACTCGAAACCTATCAAAGCAACAATAGGTCCCATAGCGGCGGGAGGAAGTAAAATATCTATCCAGTCGGTACCATATTTGTAAAAGACAAATGCGAGAATCATACCAATAACGCCAACGACAACGACGCCCCCTTGCGCGTATTCCAAACCTTTGGCTGCCATGACGGTGGTGACGGGGGCAATGAATGCGAAACTGGAACCAAGATAAGCGGGAGCCCTGCCTTTGGTAATCCAAATGAAAAGAAGGGTCCCGACACCGTTCATCAACAAGACGACGCCGGTGTCGATGCCAAAGATCAAGGGAACCAATACCGATGCCCCAAACATGGCGAAGACGTGCTGAATGCTTAACGGCAACATCTTCAGAAAGGGTAGGCGTTCATCGACTTGTACAATTTTTCGTTCCGTCATACTTTCTCCTCCTCTGAGTATTCATGTACACAAATTGCCTTATTTTAACATGATATTGGGAGGAATGCAAGGGGTTTAGTCAATTAATTTCAAAAGAATTTTATACCATTTCTTATCCAACTTGGACAAAGCCTTATCCGTCCAGCAGCTGGACGTTTTCGTCAAAGATGCGGCAAAATTCCTGATGATGCTGCAAAAACAGCTCCACCAAATGGGGGTCAAAATGCTTGCCGGACTCCCGGCGGATGATTTCCACGCTCTCCTCGTGGGAAAAACCATCCTTGTAAACCCGCTTGGAGCGCAGGGCGTCGTACACGTCGGCCAGCGCCATAATTCGAGCCGAAAGGGGGATGGCCTCGCCCTTTAGCCCGTTGGGGTAGCCGCTGCCGTCCCATTTTTCATGGTGC
>JAKPGH010000287.1 GCA_029550985.1 Bacillota bacterium | reverse complement strand
CCCCGGCCGCACCATCTGCGCATGGGTATAGGGGAGGCGCAGAATGGCGTCGCTGTTGGCGCAGTGGATGACCGAAGGCACAAATCCCTTTTCCGCAAGGGCTTTGAGGACGACTTCAAATTTATCGTATTGGGCCCTGGTAAACTGGTCTTTGTCCCCGTCTCCCGAGGCGGCAAAGTGGGTGAAGAGCCCCTCCACCGAAAAGCAGGGCCAGGAAGCCAGCTCCAAAATCTCCTCCGCCGCCTGGCAGGAGTTGATCCCCAGGCGGTTCATCCCGGTTTCCACCTTGACGTGAACTCTTGCCCGGGCACCGTTTAAGGCCTGACGGTAAGAAAGGGCGGTTTCCCGGTCGGGCAGGCTGAGAATGACGTTGGCGGCCACAAGATCCGGCACCAGCTCCGGGGGGACTACCCCCAGCACCAAAATATCTGTTTCCACGCCGTGGCGGCGCAGCTGAAGGGCTTCGTTGCCGTCGGCCACGCCAAAGCAGTCCGCCCCTGCCTTGGCAAGGGCCTGGGCCACCGCCACCGCTCCGTGGCTGTAAGCGTCCGCCTTGATGATGGGCATAATCCGCTTGCCGGTGCAGCGGCGAACCACTTCAAAATTATGCACAAGGGCACCGAGGTCTACTTCAATCCAGACCCGGTCCCGATTTGTCGGACTCACAATGACATTCCTCCCAGATGGATTTCCTATTATAGTATGACACAAACCCCGAGGAAAAGAAAGGGGAAATTTATCTGCCTGCGGGAAATAGGAATCGGGACAGGCCTCGCCGAAATCCTGCAGGAATCGCCTGGGTTTGGCATAATCTGTCCGGCGGGAGAATATCTTCTTAATATAAAAGCGGAAGAGGTGAGGGCAAACAATGATTATGGTTACCTTTCGATTGAGGACCGGAAGACTGCTGCTGAGTTTGCTGGCGGTGGCGCTGATTATCACCCTGGGCGTCATGTCGGTGAAAGCGGTGCGCAGCGACGACGCCATCAGCACCGGCAGCGAGCATGTGGAAGAAGTGGCCAAACCCAAAAAGGCCAAAGTCAAAACGGAACAGGACCGGCAGGAATTTATCCGCTCCTTCGGATGGGAAATTGAGGAAGAGCCGGTGGAAGTTCTGGAAGTTATCATCCCCAAAGAGTTTGACGCGGTGTATGAGGCTTACAACTCCATTCAAAAACGCCAGGGCTACGATTTGAGCAAATACGCCGGAAAACGCTGCAAACGCTACAGCTATGCCGTCAAAAACTACCCCGGGCAGCCGGAGGACGTTCGCATCAACCTGCTGATTCGCAACAACCGGGTGATTGGCGGAGATGTGTGCTCCATGCTGGAAGGCGGCTTCATGCACGGATTTTCCATGGAGGAGGCCGCGGTGCCGCAGGGGAAATAATAGAAACACAATTTAAGGAAAACTACATAAAAATACAGAAAAGCACCCCGCTTTTGGGGTGTTTTTCTTTGTTTTCGGCAGCGGACACGCACTTTTTCCATCGGCGGCAATATACTGTCTTGAGGTGATTTCTGTGTATTTGCTGCTGATTGGTTTTGCCCTGTGCAATCTGCTTTACATCGCCCTCCACACCTTGTCCACCGGCTCCTTTCCCAAGCCCCTTTCCCCCCAGGAAGAGCAGGAGTGCCTGGAGGCGATCAAACGAGGGGACCAAGAGGCAAAAAACAAGCTCATCGAGCACAACCTCCGGCTGGTGGCCCACATCATCAAGCGCTACTATGCCAGCCTGAAGGACCAGGAGGATTTAATCTCCATCGGCACCATCGGTCTCATCAAAGCCGCCTCCACCTTCGACAACAGCAAAGGCACACGATTTGCCACCTATGCCTCCCGGTGCATTGAAAATGAAATTTTAATGTATTTCCGCAATCAGCGCAAAAGCGCCCAGGACGTGTTTATCTCCGACCCCATCGACACCGACAAGGAAGGCAACAGCTTAACCTTGCAGGACATTATGTCGGACGACGACAACATCTTCGACCACATTGACCTGCGGCTGAAAAGCGAGCAGATGTACGACTTTATCCAGAAGAATCTCACCCCGCGGGAGCAGAAAATTCTGATTATGCGGTACGGGCTTTTCTGCCACCGGCCCATGACCCAGCGGGAGGTGGCCAAAGAGCTGAACATCAGCCGCTCCTACGTTTCCCGCATTGAAAAAAAGGCCATTGGAATTCTGCGCCGCCAGTTTGGGCGGGCGGGATTTTTGGAATAACGGAAAGACCTGCGACCGAACGGGCCGCAGGTCTTTTTTAATCAGATTGTCTGGGTGTCCACCCACTGGATACTCTGGCCGTCGCTGTAAAACAACACCGTTTGCCCCACCGTGTTAAACCATTGGGTTCCCATGGCGTCGCCCGCCTCCAACAGCTCGGAACTTGGCTCTTTTGCCGTGACCACGGTGTAGGTGGGGGAAAGCAGGTTGAACAACTCCACGGACCGATCGTGGTACCGCCCGTGGTGGGGAAGTTTATACAGGTCGACGGTGCCCCAGTCGGTCTGCATCAGCTCACCCAGCCGCTTGCTTTGAGCATCGCCCGGGAACAGCATGGATACGTCCTTATGTTTGATGTAGACCGCCAGGGAGTAGTTGTTGTCCTCCTTGTAGTTCTTTTCCAGGGGCGGGTAGACGTAGATGTCCATGTCGTTGACTGTATAGTGCAGCACACGGGTGGGCACCACCACTTTCACCCGGCTTTGGTTCAAACGGGCCTGCAAAAACTTATTCCGGTCGTTTTCCTTTTGGTAGTAGGGTTGGATGACGGCGCTGACCTTAAGGGCGCGGATGATGTCGGTGGCCGAGCCGATGTGGTCCTTATCCGGGTGAGTCAGCACCAGATAGTCGAGGTCGGCAATCTCGTTCTGCTCCAAAAAGGAAAGAATGGTGTCGGCGTCCACCGCTTCGCCGGTGTCGATCATCATGGCGAAATCCGCCTGCCACAGCACAATGCAGTCGGCGTCATCGTTGGTGCCCACAAAGGCAATGTTCAGGTTGGGGTCGTATTGGGGGCTGTCCGCCAACTCCAAGCCGTAAATCAGCCCAGCCATGACGACAATCAGCAGCATGGCGCCAAATGCCCGAAAAATAACTCGCTTCATGTTATGATTCCCCACTCTTGCTTAACCGGTCAAAGATAAACTTCCCGTACTCGGTGAGTTCCTCTTTACTCCAACCGCTCCAGCGCCGGCTGTCGGGCCTGAGAAGGGAGTGCCCCTCCTCTTTGTTGGAAAGGGCCCAGCACACCCAGCTGGTTTTGGTTTTGTCCAAATAGTCGAGGAACTCCTCGCTTTTTACCATCAACTTTTCCAGCTTATCCTGGTCGTAATCGCTGCTCAAACCCCATTCGGAAACAAAGACGCCGATTCCTTTTTCCCTTGCGCGGTTCAGACGGCGGTCAAATCCACCCTCGGAATACTTGGCGTAAAAGTGATAGGTGTACATAACGTTGTCAAACTCCAGGGGGTCTTCGATGGCGGCTTCGATTTTGGTGC
>JAKPGH010000259.1 GCA_029550985.1 Bacillota bacterium | reverse complement strand
CCGCACATCCCGGTAGATGGCGTCCGCCACCCTCTGGCTGCGGGTGCCGTTGGCGTTTCCCGGAAACAGGCGGTTGAGGTCTTCATCGTCGTAGCAGTACCGCTCCTGCGCCGAGGCCCCCGGCCGGTTGGCGGGGGAGAGAACATATAAAGTGCCTCGGGTGGGCTTACTTTCCTCCAGCAGACGCTGGGCAGCCATCCAACCGGCTATTTCGTCACCGTGGATTCCCGCCACTACAAACAGTGTAGGGCCTGGGATTTCCGTTGTCAATACAGCCACTTCCAGTTCCAACTCGGTGCCCTCCAACAACCGATAGGTGGACCACTCTCTGGGTTCCGCCGGGCCTGGGGGAGAAGATGGCTCCGGCGACGCAGATTCACGGTCTGTCCCCTGTTCCGGTTCAGAGGTGGGGGACTCGCTGGATGCTGCGCCGCTGGGAGTAGGGGACTGCTGTGGCTCAGAAGAATGACTGTCAACTTCCTGTTCCGGTTTTGCGGAAGGGGAAGACGATAGTTCCATGGAAGATACCCTGCTTTCTTCCGGGGAAGGGATTACGTTTTGGGCTGGAGTACAGCCACTGAACCACAAAAGCAGGATGCACATCAGCACTGCCGTTTTCCGGTTCATCATTTCAATAACCACCTTTTTGCCAATACACCCGGCCCGCAGGACGGACCGGGTGTATCTGTGGATTAGTGAGGGGTGGCCAAATATCGGCCGATGTCCTGATTCATTTCTTCATAGGTGGGAACATTGGTAATGACAATGCGCTTTCCCAAATCAAGATCGTTATAGGCCTGAGCCAGTTGCATAATACCAGTGACATGGCGGGAAACACGTCCGCTGATCGGATGTCCCCTCTCATCAAAGGGAACATACAGATTCCCGTATTTGGCGGCCATCTGGTAGAACTTATCCTGTCCGGTTACCACCAGCCGCTCGTCGGTTTTGCCTCTCAGCCGTCCCTGTGCGGGGTTGGCGGTTTCCATCAACGTGGCCCAGGTGTTGGTGTGGTCGCCCAATTCCCGGTGGGTCAAACCGTGAAGGTTTTGGGGAGAGGGCTCCAGGCTGATTTCCATTCCTTCCATGGCAAGGTTGAACATGGCCATAGAGGCGAGAGGCATAGCGTTTTCGTGCGCGACCAGGGCGTTGATGGTGGGGTATTCCGGCGCAGCCTCGTGAAGGTCGATGGTGACGTCAATTCCTTCCTGACGGATGAGGGTGGTCACAGCATAACTGACTTTTTCGGTGAAGTTTCCATTGGGCCGTCCCGGGTAAGTGCGGTTGATGTTGCGGGTTTCCGCGCCGGAAAGGCTCTGTCCGGAAGAAACATGGAGATAAAGTTCGGGGTCGGGCCATTGATGCACCGGGTTGGTGCTCCGGGAGCCGTATCGGAACGTGCGGGGACCTGTGGGAGTGTCGATGGTAAACCGCATTGGCGCCGCTTCCTGAGGGTCGGTGCAGGTAAAGCCGCTGTTGTTGGTGTGCGGAATGACGTACAGCGTGCCTTCCTCCACCACGGCGTTTTCAATCAAAAGCACCGCACTCAGCAGTCCGGAAGGTTCGTTGGCGTGGGTGCCGCCCAACACTAGAATCGAGGCTCCCGGCTTTTTTCCTTCCAGAATATAGATTTCCGTGTCCCCCGCAGTGCCTTTGATTCCCTCAAAATAGTCGCTGAGCATGGCGGTGCGGGTAACACCGGGACCCGGATAGATGGGCTCCGCCTTGCGCATACTCAGAAATTCCCGAGCCAACACAACCAGACAGAGAAGTGCAACGGTGCATACGGCAATGGCCGTAATCCGATTGCCTTTGAGCTGATCGGGTTGAAATTTCATTCTATCACCCCTTACTTAATCAAAAAGAGCCGCAGCAGCATGGGAATCAACACAAGTGCCGCATCAATTTGGGATAGAAGTTTATTTTCAGTGAACAGGTATCGTATAACGAATACCAGAATCAGCAGCAGGATACCGAGGTAAATATACATCATCATGATCGATGACCTCCTACAGGACCAGGAACCCCAGGTTCTTGGAGAAAATCAAAAAGAGCAGCCCAAGGAGCAGACAGAAAGCCAGGGGAATCAGGCAGCGGGGGAGCACTTTGGCATACCGCTGTTCCACAATTTTGGCAGCGTAGTTGCCGGCCAAGGCGGTGGGGGGCATCAAGTCTCCCATGCAGGCCAGGAAAGCCAGGGCAGCAGCGGTGATGGTGTGATTGCCGGACAGCATGGAGAGCATGAAGGGAACACCCAACACCGAAGCTCCTCCAAAGGAGGATACCGCGCCGAAAGCGGGCAAAATGGTGATGCTGAAAATCCAAAGCATAACGATCCCAAGGCCCAGGCAGTTGATGACGATGAAACCTCGGGCACCGGTAAGGGTCATAATCTGAATGAACATTCCAACTCCTACCAACTTGGCAAGGACCGGAACCGACGTGGAGATGCTTGTTTCCACGGTCTTGACAACATCCAGCTTTTCGCCAGTGAAGAAACCGACGACACTGGAAATGAGGAATATCAGCGGCATTCCGAGGTTGGGTATGTAGGCGGCAAATGCTCGAGTGAGTATCATCAGTAAAAAGAGGGTGACAATGGGCAAGTACAGTTTAAAACCGTGGCGGGAACCAACCTCGAGATTCAGGCCGGTCTTAACTTTTTCGTAATCTAAGTTTTTGCAATAGGGAAGACCTAACAACAAAGCGGTAAATACGGCACAAGGCAATGTCAGTGCCAGCAGGGGAAGGGCAAATCCGATATAGGGCATGTCTACGCCGCCGGTAATCAGCATGGCGGGGATGTTGACGGGCGGCGCCGCCATTCCCAAAATGGCGCCGATGGCCAGCATGGCGCCGGTTTTGGAGGCGGGAATCCCCATCAGCATCAGGATGGGCGCAACAATGGCGCCTGCGCTGAGCACAGCGGCGGTGGAAGAGCCGGTAATCATGCCGGGAAACATAATAATCAACATCAACAGAATCAACATCACTGCTGGTACTTTATAGAATCGCCTGACAATCGCTGCTCCCAACGCCTCGATGGTGCCGGACTTTTCAATGACGTTCATAAAGATCATGGCGGTGGCAATAATCATCATGGTGTCCAGGTAGACAAAAGCGCCTTCAAAGAGGTGGCGAAGGGGAATCCCTTCGCCGCCCACCAATGTGCCCAACACCGCCCCCAACATCATGGAAAGGCTGACTGGAAGTTTAAGCAGCATATTTGCGATCAAAAAAGACCCTATCATCACCAGCAGCACAATCAACTCGATCTGCAAAGGCCGTTCCTCCATTTCCTCTTTCAGAAAAACAAGTTTGCTTGTCTTGTTTAGTAAAGGTGCTAAGTCAATTATAAACCAAGAGCATCCTTCAGAGGATTAGTGGCTTCGGCAGCCGATTTTACAAAGGTCAGTGGAATGTTGTTCTCCTGGGCAAAGGTGGAGTATTTCCCGTCCTGGTCTCCATCCTCCACCATAATGATGTAGTCGGCGTACGCAAACACTTTGTCGCTAAACTGGTCGGAAAGCTCACCGCGGCGGGCAGAACCGCCGATGTGCATGGCAATGATGACAGCCCCGTTTTCCTTGGCGGCATTGAGCATTTCGTCAGCGCGTGCCAGTTCTTGCTCGACGGAGATGCCGGCTGCGCCCAGTCCCTTACTGCTGGCTCCGGCGGCAACGATGACGGTGCCGGCGGCGGCAACATCGTCGGCGGTGGCTGCGGCGTTGAAGGTAAAGTCTGCCCCCAGTTTTTTCAGCATGGCTTCCACCATGGCAGCGTCGGCGCTCTGTCCAACGGAGGTTACGAGAAAGGGACCTTCGCATACTTTGTTAAAGACTGCGGAACTGTTGCTGTCGGTGGATTCCTCGGCAGCCTGACTCTCAGGCTGGGCTTCGGACACAGAAGGAGCCTGGGATGCGGATTGAGAAGCAGGAGCAGAATTCTGTTGATTGCAAGCGGTGAGGATGAAGCTGACAAGCAGGCACAGGGCAATAATTATGGATATATTCTTCTGGAACATAACGGTATGAACTCCTTTCATTTTTCAATGGTAAGATACTGTTAATTTATCTACATTATAACTGGTCTAATTTGCCGCCGCTACATTTTAACTTTTTTATCTGGTTTGCAATAATCTTGAAGAAACTGCAACAAAAAATCTTGTTTGAATTTAGCATATAATCATAATTCCTTGTTAATATTTTTCTTTTCTCTCTTTTCCCTTTTGTTGGTCTTTCCAATAGAACAAAGCGCCCACATACCGTATGGTTGGGCGCTTTGACCAGTTTGCATTATCCTTTCCCGGTAAGAAAATAAAATAGCCGTCGAATTTCGACGGCTGAGCCTTACAAGTCCTGCAAATCGGCGGCGGGGATGTCGTTTTCCACATTGTCTCTTCCTAAATCCGTGTCGATTACCGGGTAAATGTCTTCGGGAATGGGCCGATCCAAGTCCCCGTCGCGGGGAATTTTTTTGTTTTTGGGGTCCACAGTCATCACCTCGCCATTAGCATAATTCCAAAAGCGGGTTTTATTCGGCAGAAAATAAAAAGCCTCCCGAAGGAGGCGTTAAAGCAAATCGGCATGTTCCGGATGGCGTTGAAACCATTGAACGGCGTAAGAGCAGGTTGGACGAGCTTTGAGGTTGTTGGAGCGGATTTGTTTAACCGCAGCGGAAAGCAGTTTGTCTGCAACGCCCTGTCCGCGCAGCGAAGGGTCCACAAAGGTGTGATTGATGACGGCGACCCCGTCGCCGGAAGTGGGAAAGGTAACTTCCGCCAGCATCTTTCCGGAATCATCGGTGAGGAAGATATGACCGGGCTTTTCCTGAAATTTCATGTTGATCACCTCTTAAGCTTTAGTATACGCCGTTCAGGGGGCAAACACAAGGAAAAGTATTCGTGGAATGCATTTGAGCAGATTCCGGCAGGTTAAACTTTTTGAAAGACGACGATGCCGCTGCGCTTGTGTTCGCTTAAACTGTGAAGGCGCTCGATGGCGGCAATGGTTTGGCTGTCTCCTTCGCCTGTCAAAAGGTAATGGTCCAGTTCCCGATAGGTAAGTCCCATTTCCCCTTCGTCGGTTTGCCCGTCATACAAAGCAGCCGAAGGGGCTTTGTTCAGGATACATTCGGGAGCTTTTAAAAAGCGGAGAAACTCGTAAATTTCCGTCACCGTCAAATCGGCGATGGGGTTGAAATCGTGGGCCCCGTCGCCCCACTTGGTAAAGTAACCCACATAGGCTTCGCTGCGGTTGCCGGTACCCGCCACCAGACGGTTTTCTGCGGCGGCGATGGCGTAGAGGGTCAGCATCCGCAGCCGCGGCGCCAGGTTGGAAAGTGCCTGCTGGTTTAACGAAATGACGGAGCGAAGCTGCGCAATGGCCGCCTCCTTCACCGGGGAAAGGTCTACGGTGCGGGTTTCAATTTGGTACTGGTAGGCGACGGTGTTGGCGTCCTGCATATCGATGCCGTAGTTGCGCTTGGAACTGCAGGGCATAATGACGCCGACAGTATTCTCGCAGGCCGCCTTGCAGAGAATTCCCACCAGCGCCGAATCCTTTCCGCCGCTGTTGCCGTAGACAATGCCGGTCGTGCCGCTTTCCCGCAGCAGGTCTTTGATGAATTGTACCCTGTTTTCAAATTCTTGCGCGTAGTCTCTCACGGTGTGTACTCCTTCCCCTTATAACTTTGCCGGTTAGAATGGTGAATGTTTGCCCTCCCGAAACATTAAAGAAGCTCCAATAAAGCCTTTGAACAGCGGATGGGGCTTGTTGGGGCGGGATTTAAATTCCGGATGGAATTGAACCCCCACAAAAAACGGCCGGTCGGTCAGCTCCACGGTTTCCACCAGCTTTCTGTCCGGAGAAAGCCCGCTGATGGTAAGCCCCGCCGCGGACAATTTTTCCCTGTACTGGTTGTTAAATTCGTAGCGGTGACGGTGGCGTTCCAGGATGTGGTCGGTGCCGTAGCATTTTTCCATGGTGGTGCCCTTTTGAATGTCGCAGCGGTATGCGCCCAGACGAAGGGTGCCCCCCTTGTCGATGGAGTCGCTTTGTCCCGGCATAAAGTCGATGACTTTGTTTTGACAGAGCTCGTCGAACTCTCCGGAGTTGGCGTCCGGAATTCCTGCCACATGGCGGGCAAATTCGATGACCGCAATCTGCATTCCCAAACAGATGCCGAAGTAGGGTACGTGATGCTCTCTGGCATATTGAGCCGCCAGAACCATTCCTTCGATGCCTCGGTTGCCGAACCCTCCCGGCACCAGAATGCCGTCCAGACGGGACAAAATTTCCCCTACGTTTTCCGGGGTCAGCGTTTCCGAGTCAATCCACTGAATTTCCACCTTGGCGTGATGGGCATATCCGGCGTGGCGCAGGGCCTCCGCCACCGACAGATAGGCGTCGTGCAGCTGGGTGTACTTGCCCACCAGCCCGATGGTAACGGTTACGTCGGCGCTTTTAATCTGTTGAACCATGGCTTCCCATTCGGTTAAATCCGGCTTTGGCGCGTCCAGGTTCAGCTCTCTGCAAACCACCCCCGAAAAGTTGGATTGCTCCAGCATCAGCGGTGCCTCGTAAAGGCAGGAGACGGTGCGGTTTTCGATGACGCAGTCCGGCTTGACGTTGCAGAAGAGCGCAATTTTTCGGAAGATGCTCTCATCGGTGATGGGTTCGTCGCTGCGCAGCACAATGATGTCCGGGGCAATTCCCATGCCCTGCAGCTCCTTGACCGAGTGCTGGGTGGGTTTGGATTTGTGCTCGTGGGAGCCTTTCAGGTAGGGGACAAGGGTGACGTGAATGAAAAGGCTGTTTTCCTTCCCAACCTCCAGGGAGATTTGACGAACCGCCTCGATGAAGGGCTGGCTTTCGATGTCACCAATGGTGCCGCCAATTTCGGTGATGACGATGTCCGCCCCCGACTGTTTGCCCACCCGGTAAATAAATTCCTTAATTTCATTGGTGATGTGGGGAATGACCTGCACCGTGGAGCCAAGATATTCTCCCCGGCGCTCTTTGTTCAGCACGTTCCAATAAACTTTACCGGTGGTGAGGTTGGAGTATTTGTTCAAATCCTCGTCAATAAAGCGCTCGTAATGGCCCAAATCCAGGTCGGTTTCGGCGCCGTCCTCCGTCACAAACACCTCTCCGTGCTGATAGGGGCTCATGGTGCCCGGGTCCACATTGATGTATGGGTCCAGCTTCTGAGCCGCCACCTTTAGCCCCCGCATTTTCAACAGCCTTCCCAGGGATGCAGCCGTAATCCCCTTGCCCAGTCCCGACACCACGCCGCCGGTTACAAAAATATACTTCGTCATATTGCCAAACCTCCCGCCAAAATAGAAAAAGCGCCCATCCGGAGACACTAATCCCAGATGAACGCCCTTGTTCACTTCAACTATCTTATCCTACCGGCGGGGTACTTGTCAATACAAAATTAAGAATAGGCTTTGATAATGTTTTCGGCGGCCTCCCGCTTGGAAATCCGCATGTCCATGGCCTGTTTGGTGATGTACTTGTGGGCGTCGGCCTCGGTCATGTTCAGGCATTCGATGAGCAGCCATTTGGCCCGGTTCACAATCCGAATTTCCTGGATTTTGT
The DNA here is from genome assembly GCA_029550985.1 of Bacillota bacterium. Classification (GTDB taxonomy): domain Bacteria; phylum Bacillota; class Clostridia; order Oscillospirales; family Ruminococcaceae; genus WRAV01. Next base: position 1,341 of record JAKPGH010000259.1, on the reverse strand, counting down.
CTTCCACGGTGGCCTGCTTTTTCTCCATGTTTCTAAGCCGTTCCCGAGCGGCGCACACAATCCGCAGGGTTTGGGTAATCATTTGGGAGGACGTGGGCTTGGATATCACCATGACGCCCGCTTCCATCACTTTGGCGTACACGTCGTCGTACAGTTCGTGTTTGACAAACAGCAGAACGCCGGCGCCGCTGGAGGAACAGATATCCATGGCAAGCCGGTTGCCGAACTCATCCGGCAGCGGAGTGTTGATGAGGACCAGGTCGTAGGTCCGGTCTTGCAGCATTCGCCGTGCTTCTCCCGCGCTGCTCACCGTCGATATGGGGTGGAAATCGGTGGAAGGAAGAAGAGCAGTTATGGTGTCGTTAAATTTTTCGACGGATGATGCAATGAGCACAGCGTAGGTGCGGTCCCGAAAAACCATACAGCTCCTCCTTCCTATCAAATGGGCAATGCAAGTGGCGTCAGCGGCGGCAATAGGCGGCGACGATGGAGGCGGGCAGATGCGCTTTGACAAATTCGCTGTTGCCGGCAAGCTCCTTGGCCTCGGTCAGGGAGGCGGGGAGGCGGGCATAGCGGGAGGTGATTTCCATAGGCGCGTTGAACAGGTTGAAATCCGAGCTTTCGGGCAAAGGCAGCTTGTTTTGAATGCCGTACATTGCGGCGCAAATCAGCAGCGCAAAGGCAAGGTAAGGATTTGCTGTCGGGTCGGGGGAGCGCAGTTCCACCCGGCGGGAATCGTAGGGGGTGGCGGGAATGCGGATGAGCTGGGAACGGTTTTCCCGGGACCAACTGATGTAACCGGGAGCCTTGTTGTTGCCCAGCCGGATATAGGAGTCCTCGCAGGGATTGAGGAACACGGTGATATCCCGTATTTTTTCCATGATGCCGGAGATGACATAGGGCAGCAAATCCTCTCCGCTGCGATGTTTGACCGAAATATTGATATGCAGGCCGCTGCCGGCTTTATCCGCCAAAGGCTTGGGGGAAAAGTCGGCCACCAGCCCGTTTCGTGCCGCAATGGTCTTGACCACCGTCCGGAAGGTGATGGCGTTGTCCGCCGCGGTGATGGGGTCGGAATAGCGGAAGTCAATTTCGTTCTGCCCGGGCCCCTCCTCGTGGTGGGAGGTTTCCGGCTGTATGCCCATCTGGGACAAGGTCAGGCAAATTTCCCGGCGGATATTTTCGCACTTGTCGTCCGGAGCAATATCCATGTATCCCGCATGGTCGTAGGGCACCTTGGTGGGCAGCCCGTTTTCGTCGGTTTTGAACAGGTAAAACTCCATCTCGGCGCCAAAAGCAAAGGAAAGCCCCATTTCGGCGGCGTCGGCCACCGCCCGTTGG
>JAKPGH010000254.1 GCA_029550985.1 Bacillota bacterium | reverse complement strand
CCCATGGGAGCCAACATGGGGCTGCTGCCTCCGCTTTCCCATCGCATCAAGGACAAGCTCCAGCGGTACGAAGCTTTGTCTCAACGGGCGCTGGAGGCTCTGCAAAAGGCCTTGGAAAGGTAGCTGCTTTCCCACAAGCGGCAACCGGAATTCGGTAAAAAACGCACTGACAATCATCACAGCCGACCCCACAACCATCTGTTGGCTGTATTTGACTTTATAAATTATCAAAGGTGGGATTATAATGAATATTATTCTCGATGCCCATGGCGGCGACAACGCCCCGCTGGAAGTGATTAAGGGCGCTGCCATGGCGGTAAGGGAGTACGGTGTGCAAGTGACTCTTTGCGGCCGACAGGACGACATCTTAGCAGCGGCGGAACAAAGCGGCATTCCCCTTGCCAATCTGGAGGGAATCAAAATAGCCCCCGCCGCCCAGGCTATGCCCATGGATGTCGATCCCACCGATATTGTAGGCGACTACGCCAACAGCTCCATGGCAGTGGGCCTCAAACTGCTGGCGGAAGGGCGGGGGGACGCCTTTGTCACCGCCGGGAACACCGGCGCCGTGGTGGTGGGGGCATCCCTGTTTGTCAAGCGGCTGAAGGGGATTAAGCGGGCCGCCATCGCCACCCTGATTCCCACCATGGAGCGGCCCTATCTGCTCATTGACTCCGGCGCCAACGCCGAATGCCGCCCCGAAATGCTGCAGCAGTTTGCCATCATGGGCAGCGCCTACATGAGCAAGGTGCTGGGCGTCGAAAATCCCCGGGTGGGCCTGGTCAACATCGGCACCGAGGAAAACAAGGGAACCAGCCTCCAACTGGAGGCCTTCAAGCTGCTTCAGGCTTCCCCCGTCAACTTTATCGGCAATGTGGAAGCGCGGGAAATTCCCTTGGGCGGCTGCGACGTGGCTGTGTGCGACGGCTTTACCGGCAACGTTATCCTCAAGCTCACCGAAGGCATGGGCAAGCTGATGTCGTCGGAACTGAAGAAGATCCTTTTGAAAAACACAGGCACCAAGCTGGCCGCCCTGATGGTCAAAGGCGGCGTCGAAAATTTCCGCAAAAAGATGGACTACACCGAGCACGGCGGCGCCCCTCTGCTGGGGATTGCCAAGCCGGTGATCAAAGCCCACGGAAGCTCCAACGACAAGGCCTTTAAAAATGCCATCCGCCAGGCGAAGCAGATGGTGGAAAACCAGATGATAGCCACCATTGCGGAAGGGTTGGCCTCCGTAAAGGCGCAGGAGGGGGAACAAAAAAACACCGATGAGTGACATGACCGGTTTGGAACGCAAGATACACTATTCCTTCCAGAACAAAGGAAACCTGCGACTGGCGATGACCCATTCCTCTTATGCCAACGAAACCAGAAGCGCCGAAAGCAACGAGCGGCTGGAGTTTTTGGGGGACGCTGTCCTCTCCATCGTGGTCAGCGACTACCTCTTTCAGCACTTCCACATGGCGGAAGGGGATTTGACCCGCACCCGTTCGGCCCTGGTTTGCGAAAAAAGCCTTTGCGGCTTTGCGCGGGAAATCGGCCTGGGCGAACATCTCCTTTTGGGACGGGGGGAGGAAATCACCGGTGGGCGGGACCGCCCGTCGGTGCTGGCGGACGCCTTTGAGGCCCTGATTGCCGCCATCTATCTGGACGGCGGCATCGAGCAGGCCCGGAAGTTTATCCTTCCCTTTGTGGAGCGGGCTCTGCAAGGGGAGATAGACCAGGGGTTTACCGACTACAAAACCCAGTTGCAGGAGATTGTGCAGAAAAACCCGGGAGAGCTGCTGTCCTACCGGTTGGTGGAGGAAAGCGGCCCCGACCACGACAAGCGGTTTGTGGTGGAGGTGCTGCTCAACTCCAACATCATTGGAAAAGGGGAGGGGCGCAGCAAAAAGGCCGCCGAACAGGCCGCCGCCAAGGAAGCTTTGGAGCTGATGGGACATTGAAAACCCACGCCAACATCGCCATCTTCGTCCCCCACCAGGGCTGTCCCCACACCTGCACTTTTTGCGACCAGCGCGCCATCTCCGGCCGTCAAAAGGCTCCCACCCCGCAAGAGGTGACAAATATTCTGGACCGGGCGCTGGAGCAGATGGGCGAAAAATCCTGCTGTGCAGAAATCGCCTTTTTTGGCGGAAGCTTTACCGCCATCGACGCCGCGTACCGCCGCGGGTTGTTGCGGGCGGTTCAGCCCTATCGCCCCCATTTTCGGGGCATTCGCCTTTCCACCCGCCCCGACGCCGTCAGCGGGGAAATTCTGGCGGAGCTGAAAGAATTCGGTGTCACCGCCATTGAGCTGGGGGCCCAGAGCATGGACGACCGGGTGCTTTCTTTAGCTCAGCGGGGCCACACCGCCGCCGACGTGGAACGGGCTTCCCGCCTGATTCGGGAAGCGGGGTTTTCCCTGGGGCTTCAGATGATGACGGGGCTGCCCGGAGATGCCCCGGAAGGCTCTCTGGAAACCGCCCGGCGACTTACCGCTCTCCAACCGGACACCATGCGAATTTACCCCGCTTTGACCCTGGAGGGCACGGAGCTTGCCCGGCTTTACCGGGAAGGAAGGTACCAACCCCCAACCCTGGAGGAGACGGTGGAGCTTTGCGCCCGGCTGTTGCTCTATTTCCAGGAGCGGAACATTCCGGTTATCCGGCTGGGACTGCATCAGGAGGCCAAGTTGCAGGAGCGCCTGGTGGCAGGGCCCTATCATCCCGCCCTGCGGGAACTCTGCGAAGGTAAAATCCTGTTGGATGCCGCATTGGAGCAGCTTGCCCGGCGACAGGCCGCTCCGGGGTCCGTTACCCTGTACGTGGCTCCCGGCAGCCAGAGCAAAATGGCGGGGCAAAACCGCCGCAATTTAAAGCGTCTGGAAGCCTTGGGCTACCGGTGCTCCATCCGGACCGATGCCCTTCTCAAACCGTTGCAGCTTCGGGTGGAATGTTAGCAGTACCTTGATTTCGTCCCAAGCCTGCCGATGGGAATGCTTCCGTTATTCGGAGCCATTCCGATCAGCAGGACGATTCCAAATAAGAAGGCGTTACCCAACTCAATCACCGACAGGAGGAAAAGCGATTGCGCCTGCGCAAGTTGGAAATTCAGGGGTTCAAGTCCTTTCCCGACAAAACCGAGCTGACCTTTGAACGTCCCATCACCGCCGTGGTGGGGCCCAATGGCAGCGGCAAGAGCAACATTGCCGATGCGTTGCGCTGGGTCCTTGGGGAGCAGAGCAGCAAAACCTTGCGGGGCGGCAGAATGGAGGACGTCATCTTTGGGGGAACCCAGAACCGAAAACCGGTGGGATATGCCCATGTGCAGCTGGTCATCGACAATTCCGACCACCAGTTGCCGGACCAGCCGGAGGAGGTGACAGTTTCCCGTCGCCTGTACCGCTCGGGGGAGAGCGAATACCGCATCGGCGGCGTCATGGTCCGCCTGAAGGATATTTTAGAGCTGTTTATGGACACGGGCCTTGGACGGGACGGTTACTCCATCATCGGCCAGGGAAAAATCAGCGAAATCGTGTCCGCCAAGCCCACCCAGCGCCGGGAGATTTTTGAGGAGGCCGCCGGCATCTCCAAGTTCCGCTACCGCAAGGAGGAAGCGGAGCGCCGCCTGGAGCAGGCGGAGGAAAACCTCGTCCGCCTGCGGGACATTCTGGCGGAGTTGGAGGACCGGGTGGGCACCCTGAAAGAGCAAAGCGACAAGGCAAAGGAGTTCCTTGCCTACAGCGAGGAAAAGAAGAGCCTGGAAATTTCCCTGTGGATGCAAAACCTGGACCAGCTGAAAGAGCAGCTTTCCGCCGAAGAGGACAAGCTCTATCTGGCCAAAAACCGGTATGAAGCCTTGGAGCGGGAAAGCGAAGAGCGCCAGCGGGAAATGGATGCCGCCTACCTCAAGGTGCAGAGCCTGGGAGCCGAGGTGGAGGAAAAGCGGGCCGCCGTCAAAGCCATCGAGGAGCAGATGGCCGCCCATCAGGCCCAGGTGGCGGTGCTGGAAAACGACATCCGCCACAATCGGCAGAGCATTGCCGAGGTGGAAGAGGAGCTGGCAACCTCCGGGCAGGGCAGCGACGCTCTCAAAGCCCGGGTGCAGGAAAAGGAACAGGAGCTGGCGGAGGCCCAAAAGGAACTGGCGGCCCTGTCCGTTAAACTGGAAGCCGCCGAGGAGCGCCTGGCGCAGCAGCGGGAGCAGGTGGCAAAGGTCAACCAGGAGCTGGAGGCCCTGCAGGTTCGCCGGGATTCGGTGCAGAACGCCCTGCAGGAGGCCAAGCTGATGCTGGCGTCCTCCGGCACCGTGCTGGCGGAGAGCACCGCCCGACTGGATGCTCTGCGCCAGAGCAGCGGCAGCTACGACAAGGCGGTGGCGGAGCTGGAAGAGGCCATCGCCGAGTGCAGCGCCCAAAGAGCCGAGGAAGAGGAAAAGATTCGGGAGTTGGAAAACTCCAAACGGGGCTACCAGCTCAAAGGGGAAAGCCGCAAAAAATCCCTGCAGGAGCTTCTGGACAACATCCAAAGCCTGCAAAGCCAGGCGCAGGACGCCCGCCGCCGGGCCAAGCTCCTGGAGGATATGGAAAAGAGCATGGAAGGCTTTGCCGGAAGCGTGAAATACATACTCGGCCAGGCGGAACGGGGGGCCATCCGCGGCGTCATCGGCCCGGTCAGCTCCCTTGTCTCCACAAAGGACGAGTATACCTTAGCCATCGAAACCGCTTTGGGGGCCGCCATGCAGAACATTGTGGTGGAAGACGACCGGGTGGCAAAACGGGCCATTGGGATGCTCCAAAGCGCCAAAGCGGGCAGAGCGACCTTTCTGCCTCTCAACACCGTCAAGGGGGGCCGCCTGACCAACCTTGCCGCCTTGGAAGAGCAGGAGGGCTACATCGGTGTCGCCGCCGATTTGGTGCAGGCGGAGCCCCGGCTGCAAAAGGTGGTGGAACAGCTTCTGGGCCGGGTTTGCGTGGCCGAAGATTTGGACTGCGCCAACCACATTGCCAGAGCCAGCGGCTACTCGGTGCGGGTGGTCACCTTGGACGGCCAGGTCATTCATGCGGGAGGCTCCTTTACCGGAGGCTCCTCTGCCCGGGGAACCGGCGCCCTTGGCCGCCGAAGGGAAATCGAGCTGCTCCATCAAAAAGCTCGGGAGCTGGAACAACAGGCCGCCGCGCTGGAGCCGGCCCGCAAGTCCCTCGCCGAAGAGCTTTCCGCCGTGGAGGCCGCCGTCAGCGGCATCGACGGGGAAATCAAAACCGCCCAGGAGGAAATGGTCCGCCTGCAGGCGACGGCGGAGCAGCTCCGCAAGAATCTGGAAGGGGCCAGGCAGAACCGGGCTTTGGCCAGGAAGGAGCTGGAAACCCTCACCGCTCGGCTGGAAAGCCTGCGGAACGAGGAAGTCACCGCCGGGCGGCTGGTGGAGGAGCTGGAGCAACAGCTCGCCGCTTTGTCGGAGCAGGTGGAATCGGTGCGAAGTCGGCGGGACATGCTGGCCGTTGGCGCGCAGGCTGCCGCCGACGCGCTGAACGAACAGCGGATGCTCCGGCTAACGGCGGAAAAGGATACCCAGCTGCTGGCGCAGGAGCTGGAACAGGCCCGCAGTACCCTGGAAAACGCGGGGCTTCGAGCCCAGGAGCTGACCGCCAGAAAGGCGGCACTGGAAAAACAGAACCAGGAAATTCTCGCCAAAATCCAGGAGCTGGGCGCTTTGATGGAGCGGGAAGCGCAGGAAAAAGCCCAGCTGGAGGAGAAAATCTCCGCCCTCATTGTCCAGCGCAACGAGGTGGAAAAGCAGATTACCGAACTCCATGCGGCCGACCGGGCGACGGCGGCCCAAAAGGAGGAGGTGGGCCGGGAGCTGACCGCCCTGGAGGCCAGGCAGCAATCCCTGCGAAGCGAGTACGACGGCATCATCGCCAAACTGTGGAACGAGTACGAGCTGACCCGCTCCCAGGCCATGGAGCTGGTGGTGGAGCTGCCAAGCAGGGAAAAGGCCCAGCGCCGCCTGTCGGAACTGCGCAGCAAAATCAAGGCGCTGGGCTCCGTCAACGTGGCCGCCATCGAGGAATACCGGCAGGTAGGGGAGCGGTACGAGTTTCTCTCCCGGCAGGTGGCGGACGTGGAGCAGTCCAAAAAGCAGCTGCTCAAGCTCATCGACGATTTGACCCAGGAGATGCGCACCCTCTTTACCGAAACCTTCCAAAAGGTGTCCTACCACTTTTCCCAGATTTTTGTGGAGCTGTTCGGGGGAGGAAAAGCCGAGCTGACCCTGACCGGCGAAGAGGACGTGCTGGAATCGGGCGTGGAAATTTACGTCCAGCCGCCCGGCAAAATCATCAAGAACCTGTCGCTGCTGTCCGGCGGAGAGCAGGCCTTTGTGGCCATCGCCATCTACTTTGCCATCCTCAAGGTGCGGCCCTCTCCCTTCTGCCTGTTGGACGAAATTGAGGCCGCCCTGGACGACGTCAACGTGGCGAAGTTTGCAAACTACCTGCGCAGAATGTCGGACAAAACCCAGTTTATCGCCATCACTCACCGGCGGGGCACCATGGAGGAAGCCGACGTCCTCTACGGCGTCACCATGCAGGAGGAAGGCGTCTCCAAAGTGCTGGAGCTGAAGGTGGAGGAAGTGGAGGCAACCCTGGGCATTTCTTGATGTTGGCTTACAAAATATAAATTTTAAAATATATTTCCCGGAGGTTTTACCGTGGGCTTATTTTCGAAAATCAGCCAAGGGCTGAAAAAGACGAGAGAAAGTTTTTCCCAACAGATGGATTTGATTGTTCACTCCTTTACCACCATCGACGACGACTTGATGGACGAACTGGAGGAGAGCCTGATTCTGGCGGACGTGGGCGCCGTGACCGCCTCCCGCATCATCCAGAAGCTGCGGGAGCGAATCAAGCGGACCGGCGTCACCGACCCTAGTCAGCTCAAACAAATGTTAGCCGACATTGTGGCGGAGATGCTGGAAGGGGACTGCTCCCTCAAGCTCAGCACCAAACCCTCCGTCATTTTGGTCATCGGCGTCAACGGCGTGGGCAAAACCACCACCATCGGCAAGCTTTCCCTGCTGCTGAAACAACAGGGCAAGAGCGTTCTGCTCTGCGCCGCCGACACCTTCCGGGCTGCCGCCATTGAGCAGCTGGAAATCTGGGCCAAACGCGCCGATGTGGAAATCGTCAAGCAGAGCGAAGGCTCCGACCCCGCGGCGGTGGTGTTCGACTCCCTGCAGGCGGGCAAAGCCCGGGGCAGGGATGTCATCATCTGCGATACGGCGGGGCGGCTCCACAACAAAAAGCACTTGATGGACGAGCTTGCCAAAATCCGCCGGGTCATTGACCGGGAGCTGCCGGGCGCCGACGTGGAGGTGCTGCTGGTGCTGGACGCCACCACCGGCCAGAACGCCCTCAATCAGGCCAAGCAGTTTAAGGAGGCCACCGGCCTGACCGGCGTGGTGCTCACCAAGCTGGACGGCACCGCCAAGGGAGGCGTGGTCATCGGCATCAAGGAGGAAGTGCAGGTGCCCATCAAGTTCATCGGCGTGGGAGAGGGCATCGACGATTTGCGGCCCTTCGACCCCGCCCAGTTTGCCGCCGCCTTGTTCGTGCCGGTGGAGACAGGGGAAGAATCCCAGGAGGAATCCCGATGATTTCGATGGTGGCGGCAACCGGAAATCCCCACAAGCTGGAGGAGTTTGCCCGCATTCTCGCCCCCCTGGGGATTCAGGTCATTTCTCCCCGGGAGCTGGGCGTGAAGGTGGAAGTGGAGGAAACGGGAAACATGTTTGCCGAAAACGCATATTTGAAGGCAAAGGCATTTTTTGAAGCCACCGGAAAACCTTCCCTCGCCGACGATTCCGGCCTTTGTGTCGACGCTTTGGGAGGGCGTCCCGGGGTATATTCCGCCCGGTATCATGGGGAAAATACATCATACGCCGAGAAAATGGCCGCTCTGGTGGCGGAGCTGGAGGGAGTGCCCGAGGAGCGGCGCACCGCCCGCTTTACCTGCTCCATCTGCTGCGTGCTGGACAAGGACACCGTCCTGCGGGCGGAGGGCCACTGCGAAGGCGTCATCGGCTACCAGCCCCGGGGCACCAACGGCTTCGGCTACGACCCCATTCTTTACCGGGAAGGGCGAAGCATGGCCGAGCTTTCGGATGAAGAAAAGGACGCGGTGTCCCATCGGGGCAAGGCGCTGCGGGCTTTCGCGCAGCTTCTGGAGGCGACCCTCCAATCTCGGCAACTGCAAAACTGACTTTTGATTTTGACAGCCTGCCTACCGACATTTCATAAAACATAAAACTTCTATTGCGAAGGAGCCTATATGATTACGACGAAACAACGAGCTGCCCTGCGGGGCATGGCCAATTCCATCGACACCATTCTGCAGGTGGGCAAAGGCGGAATCGGAGACGCTTTGCGCAAGCAGGTGGACGACGCCCTCACCGCCCGGGAGCTGATTAAGATGCGGGTGCTGCCCACCTGCGAGCTTTCGCCGAGGGAAGTGGCCCATCAGCTGGCCGAGGAGCTTTCCGCCGACGTGGTGCAGGTCATCGGCACCAAGTTTGTCCTGTACCGCAACAACCCCGAAAAGAACCTCATTCCACTGCCATAACAGCTCGCCGGAAACGGGAATTGGAACCTGCCGGGAAGAGGTTTTCCTCTTTTCCGGCAGGTTTCGGGAATTGTATTGACAGCGAGAACTGAGACAACATGCAAAGGAGGCAAACGCTGTGGCCATGAAGATTGGTGTCTTTGGGGGAACCTTTAATCCCATTCACAACTCTCACCTCTACCTTGCCCGGGAATACGCCGACCAGCTGAAACTGGACCGGGTGGTGATCGTTCCTTCCTACATTCCTCCTCACAAACAGGTGGACAATCTGGCCTCCGGCGAGGACCGGCTGGCCATGTGCCGCCTCGCCACCAAAGACCTGCCCCTGTTCCACGTCACCGACTTTGAAATTCAGCAGAAGGGCAAGAGCTACACCTACAAAACCCTGCGCCACATTCAGGAAAAGTACCCCGGCGCCGAGCTTTATCTCATCATGGGCAGCGACATGTTTATGACGGTGCAGGATTGGAGGCTGGCTCCCGAAATCTTCAAAATGGCCACTTTGTGCGCCGCCGAGCGGGAGCAGGGGGAACTGACCTTGATGGAAATCCACCGGCAGGTGCTGGAAAATCAGGGAGCCCGGTGCGTTCTCATCAACATCCAAGCCCAGCCCCTCAGCTCCACCCAGGTCCGGCAGATGATTGCCGCCGGCGAGGATGTGTCCCGCCTGCTTCACCCCGACGTCTGGGAGTACATTGTCACTCACGGCTTGTATCGAAAGCCCTGAGAATCGGTATAAAGCTCTGTTCTGCAGTTCAGACTGTAGGCAGAGCCGGGAGGCATTGTCTTGCAAATTTACACGCGACATCACTTGAAACAATTGTTGGAGGAGCGCCTCGGCCCCAAGCGGTACCATCACTCCCTGATGGTGGAGCAGGCTGCGATGGAGCTGGCGGCTTTGCATCACGGGGACTGGTACCGGGCGGGCTTTGCCGGTTTGCTCCACGATATCTGCCGGGACGACCATCCCAGCTGGCAGCAGTATTATATGGAGTCCCACGGCTTTCCCCTTTCCGAAGAGTGGAGGCTGAATCCCCAAATTTGGCACAGCGTTTGCGGCAGCCTGTATCTGCAGCATGATTTGAACATTTCCGATGCGGAGATTTTGCGGGCGGTGCGCTACCACACTACCGGACGGGCGGGGATGTCCCAACTGGAGCAAATCGTGTTTGTGGCCGACGCCGTCAGCGAGGACCGCAATTTCCCCGGCGTGGAGGAACTGCGCCGGGTGGCGCGGCATTCCCTGGACGAAGCCATGTTCCTCTGCCTTTCCCACACATTGGAAGAAGTGGCAAAAAGAGGATTGCCTCTTGTCAGAGAGAGTTGGGAAGCGTATAATGAGTATTCAAGGAAAAAAGCGATCGGAGCGAAGCCATGACTTCTAAAGATATTGTAAAAAAAGCGGTTCAAATCCTGGATTCCAAAAAAGCCGAGGACATTGTGGTGCTGGACATTCAAAAGCTCACCAGCCTGGGGGATTACTTTGTCATCGCCTCCGCCAACAACACCACTTTGGTGCAAACCCTGGCGGAAGAGGTGGAGGAAAAGCTTTCCCAAGCGGGTGTGGAGCCCCGCAAGGTGGAGGGCGCTGCTTCCGCCATGTGGATTTTGATGGACTACAACGATGTGGTGATTCACATCTTTTACAATCAGACCAGAGAGTTTTACTGCCTGGAGAGGCTTTGGGGGGACGCTCCCAAGCTGGACGTTGCGGAGCTGTTGCAGTAAAACAAACGGAGTGTTGGCCGTGCCAAAGGATGACGCCAACACCACAACCCCGCTTGCGTAAGAGGAAGAAATAGCGAAGGAGAAATAAAATGCGTTACGATTTTGCGGCCGTTGAAAAGAAATGGCAGAAAATCTGGGAAGAGAAGCAGGTGTTTGCCGCCAAGCAGGATTATACCCTTCCCAAGTTTTATCCCCTCATCGAATTCCCTTATCCGTCGGGGCAGGGGCTTCACGCGGGGCATCCCAGGCCCTATACCGCTTTGGATATTGTGGCCAGAAAGCGCCGGCTGGAGGGCTACAACGTCCTTTATCCCATCGGTTGGGACGCCTTCGGTTTGCCGGCGGAAAACTACGCCATCAAAAACAACGTTCACCCCAAAAGCGTGACGGAGCAGAACATCAAGCGGTTTACCCAGCAAATTAAGTCCCTGGGCCTTTCCTTTGACTGGAGCCGGGAAATCAACACCACCGACCCCAACTATTACAAGTGGACCCAGTGGATTTTCCTGCAGATGTTTAAACACGGCCTTGCCTACAAAAAGGAAATGGCGGTCAACTGGTGCACCTCCTGCAAGGTGGTTCTGGCCAACGAGGAAGTGGTGGGCGGCAGATGCGAGCGCTGCTCCGGCGAAGTGGTCCGCAAGGTCAAGAGCCAGTGGATGCTGGCCATCACCAAGTATGCCCAGCGCCTTCTCGACGATTTGGACGAAGTCAACTACCCCGAGCGGGTGGTCGCCAGCCAGAAAAACTGGATTGGCCGCTCCGAAGGTGCCCTGGTCAACTTCGACACCACGGCGGGCGACGTGCTGCAAATCTACACCACCCGGCCCGACACCCTCTTTGGCGCCACCTACATGGTAATGGCTCCCGAGCATCCTCTCATCGAAAAATGGCAGAACCTCATCTCCAACCTCGACGAAGTTCGTGCCTATCAGGAAGAGGCGGCCCGCAAGTCCGATTTTGAGCGCACCGAGGTGGCCAAAGACAAAACCGGCGTGCGGCTGATGGGGGTCAACGGCGTCAACCCCGTCAACGGCAAGGAAATTCCCATCTTTATTTCCGACTATGTTCTGGTCAGCTACGGCACCGGCGCCATCATGGCGGTGCCCGGCCACGACCAGAGAGACTGGGAGTTTGCCCAAAAGTTCAACCTTCCCATTGTGGAAGTGGTCAAGGGCGGCGACATCACCCAGCACGCCTACGAGGACTGCGACCACGGCGTCATGGTCAACTCCGGCATGCTGGACGGCCTGACGGTGGAGGAAGCCAAAAAGAAGATAATCGCCTGGCTGGAAGAACAGGGTAAAGGCGAGGCTAAGGTCAACTACAAGCTGCGGGACTGGGTGTTCTCCCGTCAGCGGTACTGGGGCGAGCCCATTCCCATCATCATCTGTCCCAAGTGCGGCTACGTGCCGGTGGACGAGAAGGACCTGCCGCTCACCCTGCCGGAGGTGGAAAGCTACAAGCCCACCGGCGACGGCGAAAGCCCTCTGGCGGCTCTGGAGGAATGGGTCAACTGCACCTGCCCCAAGTGCGGTGGGGCGGCAAAGCGGGAAACCGACACCATGCCTCAGTGGGCCGGCTCCAGCTGGTACTACCTGCGGTACTGCGACCCCCACAACAACGAGGCCCTGGCCTCCCGGGAGGCGCTGGAGTACTGGACCCCTGTGGACTGGTACAACGGCGGCATGGAGCACACCACCCTGCACCTGCTCTATTCCCGGTTCTGGCATAAGTTCCTCTACGACATCGGCGTGGTGCCCACCAAGGAGCCTTACGCCCGCCGCACCAGCCACGGCATGATTCTGGGCGAAAACGGTGAGAAGATGTCCAAGTCCCGGGGCAACGTCATCAATCCCGACGACATCATCGCGGAATACGGCGCCGACACTTTGCGCCTGTACGAGATGTTCATCGGCGACTTTGAAAAGGCGGCGCCCTGGTCCAGCGAGTCCATCAAGGGCTGCAAGCGCTTTGTGGAGCGGCTGTGGAACCTGCAGACCATGTGCGTGGAAGGGGATGCCTATTCCCCCAAGCTGGAAAGCAGCATCCACAAGACCATCAAAAAAGTCAGCGAGGACATCGAAAACCTCAAATACAACACCGCCATCGCCGCTTTGATGAGTTTGCTCAACGAAATTTACGACGCAAAACAGCTCAATCATGCGGAATACAAAACTCTGCTGATTCTCACCAACCCCTTTGCCCCTCACGTCACTGAGGAAGCCTGGGAGCGGATGGGATTCGGCGGCATGATTACCGACCAGAAGTGGCCTGCCTACGACGAGGAAAAGTGCAAGGATTCCACGGTGGAAATTGTAGTGCAGATTAGCGGCAAAATTCGCGCCCGCCTGTCGGTGAGCGCCACCGCCTCCAAGGAGGAATTGCTCCGTCTGGCCAGGGAAAACGCCGAGGTGGCCGCGGCTTTGGAAGGCAAGCAAATTCTCAAAGAGATTGTGGTGCCCGGCAAACTGGTAAACTTTGTGGCGAAATAGCCGCCGAACAAAAGGTTGGATTTTATTTCTTGACAGCAGGGCCCGCAGGTACTATAATATTGATGAGTTCTTTATGCGGTTTGTTTAAAGAATAACTCCTGCTGCGAAGCGTGGGGAGGGAAATAGACGTGTCAGAAGTCCGTATCAAGGAAAACGAATCCTTGGACAGTGCGCTGCGCAGATTCAAAAGGCAATGTGCAAAAGCCGGTGTGTTGCAGGAAGTGCGCAAGAGAGAGCATTACGAGAAGCCTTCCGTAAGGCGCAAGAAGAAATCCGAGGCAGCACGTAAGCGCAAGTATAAATAACGATTGAAGTGGTATCCAAAAGGCGGGCTAATTGTTAGCCCGCCTTTTCTCTCACGAGGTGTCAACATGAGATTGCTGTACCCCACCCTGTATCTGCCGTCCATCGCCTGCCTGCAGCCGGAACAGCTGCAGCGCTGGGGCGTTCGGGGACTGATTTTGGATGTGGACAACACCCTGACCACTCACGACAACCCCGTTCCTCACCCGGAGGTTCGGCATTGGCTGGAAGTGATGCGCAAGGCCGGCATCTCCATGATTATCCTTTCCAACAACCATCCGCCTCGGGTCAAGCCCTTTGCGGAGTTGTTGGGGCTGCCCTTTACCGCCGACGCCGCAAAACCCCTGCCCAAAGGCTTCCGGCGGGCGGCCAGGGAACTGAATCTGCCCAAAGAGCAAATCGCGGTGGTGGGGGACCAGATTTTTACCGACGTTTTGGGCGGCAACCTCTTTGGCGCCAAAACCGTTTTGCTCCAGCCCATCCAGCCGGAATCCACCTGGTTTTTCCGGCTCAAGCGCCGGCTGGAAAAAGGTATTCTGCAAAAATATAAGGCAAACAATAAATAAAGCGCCCCATTTTAATTTTCTATCAAAGGAGAACCATCATGGTCCGATTTGGCCCCGCCGGTCAGGATGAAGAATATTCCGCCCTTTACAAATCCACGTTGGACATGCCCGCCTATCTGGCGGAGCGGAATCTGACGGCTTTTGAGTACCAGTGCGGCCACGGGGTGCGGGTTTCCCAGAAATCCGCCCAGGCGCTGGGGGAGGAGGGCAGGCGCCACAACATAGCCATTTCGGTGCACGCCCCCTATTATATTTCCCTGGCCTCCGCCGAGGAGGAAAAGCGTCTGAATTCAGTCCGCTACATCGTGCAGGCCGCCCGGGTGGCGGACTGGATGGGGGGCAACCGCATTGTGGTCCATCCCGGCTCGGTGGGAAAGATGGAGCGAAAGCAGGCCGTGGAACTTGCCTGCGAGACGCTCAAACTTGCCCTGAAGCAGTTGGAGGCGGAAGGCCTTTCCCACATTCACATCTGCCCCGAAACCATGGGGAAAATCAATCAGCTGGGCACTTTGGAGGAAATCATCGCCTTTTGCCGGCTGGACGAGCGCCTCATTCCCTGCATCGATTTCGGTCACCTTTACGCTCGGTCCATCGGGACGATGGAAGGCTATCAGGCCACCGCCTGGATTTTGGACACCCTCCACAACCAGCTGGGTAAGGAGCGGGGCAGCAGCTTTCACCCCCACTTTTCCCGCATCGAGTACACCCAAAACGGGGGAGAAAAGCGCCACCTCACCCTGGAGGACCCGAGCTTTGGCCCCGACTTTACCCCCCTGGCCCAACTGCTGCAGGAGCGGAAGCTCAGCCCCACCATCATCTGCGAGTCGGCAGGGACGCAGGTGCGGGATGCCATGATGATGCGCAAGCTGTACCAGCAAGCAGGGAAGAAAGGACAGGAGACCCAATGAACCTCATGGAAACATTGATAAAGTCGTTGCCCGACGACGTCGACGCCGCCCTCATCACCGGAGACTTTAACCGCCGCTATCTCACCGGCTTTACCTCCAGCGCGGGCACTCTGGTCCTCACCCGGAAGCGGTCTGCCTTTCTCATCGACTCCCGCTATTACGAGGGAGCCTGCAAGACTATCCGGGATTGTGACGTCATGTTGCAGGATAAGCTGTACCGGCAAATCGGCGCGCTGCTGGAGGAGGCCAGGGCGAACACAGTGGCGGTGGAAAGCGACGTCTGCACCGTCAAACTGCTCAACACCTACCGGAAAGAGATGCCCGACATCACCTTTTTGGAGGACAACCGCCTTTCCGAACAGTTGAGCCTGATGCGCCGCATCAAAACCCCCCAGGAGCTTGCGATTATGCGCAAGGCCCAGGAATACACCGACAAAACCTTTGCCTACATTTTGGAAAAAATAAGGCCCGGCGTCACCGAAAAGGAAATTGCCCTGGAGCTGGACATTGCCGGCCGCAAAATGGGAGCGGACCGCCTGGCCTTTGTCATTGTGGCGTCCGGCGAAAACTCCTCTCAGCCTCACTGCACGCCTTCCGACCGCGCCCTGCGGGAAGGGGATTTCATCACATTGGATTTTGGCTTTTTTGTGGACGGTTACTGCTCCGACATGACCCGCACCATAGCTCTTGGCCATGTGACCGATAAACAGCGGCAGGTGTACGAAACGGTGCGGCAGGCTCAGGATGCCGCTTTTGCCAAAATTAAACCGGGAACCGTTTGCCGACAGGTGGACGCCGCCGCCCGAAACCTGATCGATGCTTCTCCCTTTGCGGGCACCTTTGGCCACGGACTCGGCCACTCGCTGGGGCTGGAAGTCCACGAAGCCCCCGCCTTTAACCGCACCTGCGAGGTGCCCCTGGAGCCGGGAATGGTGCTTTCGGTGGAGCCGGGCATCTATTTGGCGGGGGAATTTGGCGTGCGCATCGAGGACGTCGTGGTCTGCACGCCAGACGGGTTTGAAAATCTGACCAAAAGCCCCAAAGAATTGATAATACTGTAAAGCTGAACTCTTTCCTTTTTTGTTTTGGAAAACATACAGTGAGGGAGTTTTGCAAAGCAAAAAAACCTCACGAGGAATATTCCCCGCGAGGTTTTTTGAATCTATACAGGCCAAAAATGAGAGCGTTATCCGGCAACGGCAACCCGCAGCTTGAGGCGAAGCTTATCGCTAATCATGGCGATAAATTCGGAATTGGTGGGCTTACCCCGTCCGTTGTGGATGGTGTAGCCGAAATAGGAGTTGAGAATATCCACGTCGCCTCTGTCCCAGGCCACCTCGATTGCGTGGCGAATGGCCCGCTCCACCCGGGAAGGAGTGGTGCCGTTCTTTTTCGCAACGGTGGGATACAGCCGCTTGGTGACCGAGTTGATAATTTCCGGCTCCTGAATGGCGAAGATGATGGAATCCCGCAGATAGTGGTAGCCCTTGATGTGAGCCGGCACTCCGATTTGGTGGATGATGTCGGTCACCATCACTTCCAGGTCCGGAGAGTTTCTGGCAGGCCGCAGCGTTGTGGAAGGAGCCCAGCTTTGCTGGCTGTTCTTCGCCTGGGCGAATTGTATCACACGCTCCACCAGCACGTCGGTATCGATGGGTTTGAGGAAGAAATACACCGAGCCGTTGGCCGTAAGCTCTCGCTCCAAAGTGGGGCTGGTGGAACTGGAGATGGTCATAAAAATGGGAGGTTTGATGGATTTGTCGCTGTGGACGCTCTTCATGACCCCCAACGCGTCCAGATGCGGCATATACACCTCCATCAAGACAATGTCGGGCTGGTAATCCACAATCATTTTGAGAATTTCAACCCCGTCTTGCGGAGCGCATATGGTTTCATAGTCATAGCTGTGGAAAATGGCCGCACATTTCCCGTAGAATTCCTTCGTATCGTCCGAAATCAAGACTTTTAGCTTAGATGTCATAATTTACTATCTCCCTCACTACATTCTTGCACCATTTTTGCACCGAACTTTTCTAAATTTTACCATTATATGGAAAATATTGCAAGGGATTGTCAATGAGATTGCGGGAGATTTGTGATACATTTTTTGGAAGCATCATTGTATAAAACGTCGATTTTTACGCGGAAAATCTCATGTTTTCGACTTTTCCTATCTGCTTATCCATATTTTCGGCAAAAATGCCGTATCCTTTCGCGGGGTCGTTGACAAACACGTGGGTGACGGCGCCCACCAGTTTTCCATCCTGGATGATAGGAGAACCGCTCATACCCTGCACAATGCCCCCGGTGGTGGAAAGCAGCTTCTTGTCGATGATTTTAATCACCATGTTTTTGGTGGGGGCAATGTCGGAATAGTTTACCTTTTCGATTAGAATGTCAAAGCTTTGAGGCTTGTTGCCCGATATAGTAGATAGGATGACTGCGGGGCCGGGTTTGACCTCCGACCGGTAGGCCATGGGAATGGGGTCGGTGCCGAAGTAGGAGCCGTTCATCACGCCGAACAGCCCAAATTCGCTGTTGATGAGCAGTCGTCCGATGGGCTTGTCGGTGGAAAAGGTTCCCTTCAGCTCCCCGGGCTTTCCGCTTTGGCCCATATTGCAGCCGGAAATGTTGACGTCCACAATTTCCCCGCTGGAAAGGGGCATGATGGCTCCGGTATCCACGTCGCAGACGCCGTGGCCCAGGCCCGCAAATATCCCGGTTTCGGGATCATAATAAGTCATGGTGCCGATACCGGCCGAGGAATCCCGCACCCAGATGCCCGCCTTGTACCCTCTGTCCAGCGCGGACAGGACGGGCGTCAGGCTCAGTTCCAGATGGGTGTCCCCTCGGCGGACGCTGACCGTGACCGGCCTTCCCTGAGAGCTGGCGATGATTTCCTTGATGTCGGCGGTCCGCTGCAGTTTTTTCCCGTTCATGTGGGTGATCATGTCGCCAATTTTCAGTCCGGCTTCCTTGGCTGGGTTGACGTTTTCGCTGCCCACCTGAATATCGCTCATCCCCACCACCATGACGCCGTCGGTGAACATCTTAATGCCAAAGGGGCTGCCCCCCGGCACCACCATTCGCCGCTGGGAGTAGGAGATAACTTCCTGGACGTGTCGGTCGCCGGTAAGGTTGATATGCAGGCGGTAAGCGTTTCCCTGTTTGTCAAATACTTTGGGAGAAAAATCGGTTTCGTCGCTTGTGGTTAAAGAAAGTCGCTCGCTGATAAAAAATTCCTCGCCCTGGTCTATCCGGAAGGTGTCCGGCAAAATGTATTGAATCGACGCCGTCAGGGCAAGGAGTAATATAACGCCGGCACAGGCAATTCCGGCAAAGGCCTGAATGACTCTTCTCATAGAAAAAACTCCATTTCTGCAAGGTGTTTAAGCGTTTTGGCCCTATTAATTTGCATCCCTGCAGAAGAATTATTTGAGTAAAAAAGTTATGCCTTTGTCAGGGAATAGTAGTTTTGTCACATATCGATGGAATTAAGAAGTTTTCCCAAGCCGAACAAATGTTGCAAAGGGGAAAAACTCGATACGAGGGGAGCTGGAAAAAATAAAACTGGCGATTATTGGCTCAAGAAGCCTCAAGAATTTTGATAAAAAAGCCATCATTAACCATATTCCTCCCCAAACCACAACCATTATAAGCGGAGGCGCCCGGGGAATCGACTTTCTTGCCAAAAGCATTGCCGAAGAGCTGGGGCTTTCCTTTGTGGAAGTGTCGCCGGATTACCGCAAATATGGAAAAACGGCGCCCCTGGTTCGCAACGCCGCAATCGTCTCCATGGCGGACCAGGTGTTGGCCGTGTGGGATTTTTCCTCCCGCGGCACCGCCCATGTCATCGCCCAATGTATCGAGCGGGGAGTGCCGGTCCGGGTCATCGGCCCGGACGGCGTTCCCGCTTGTTTCAAAAATCAAAAACCCTCCGAACACACTACCAATTAGTATGGACATTTTCAAAGCGGGCATGCAAAAACGCATATTGCCTCCTTTTGTCTTTTATAAAGAAAGACAACGACAATTCTGGTTCGATTTTCTCCGCTCATCACCCCGGAGAGGGTTATTGTGTTAACAGGTGAAAAATGTTATAATATCTAGAATATCTCGAACGTTACCGCCCAAGGAGAAGCCATGTTAAACAGGTTAACCGATACCATCATTGTGGCCGGCCATTACGGAAGCGGCAAGACCAACCTTTCCCTCAATCTGGCGCTTCGTTTGCGAAACGAGGGCAAGCCGGTCACCCTTTGTGACTTGGATGTGGTCAACCCCTATTTCCGCACCGCCGATTTTCGCCCCATGGCGGAAGAAAAGGGCATTCACCTCATTGTCCCCACCTTTGCGGGCTCCAATCTGGACGTTCCCGCCCTGACCGGAGAGCTGGACGCCCGCCTGGGCAAGGGCGACTGCGTCATCATCGACGTGGGGGGAGACGACGACGGCGCCTACGCTTTGGGCCGGTATGCCCCCAAAATTCTGCAGCGGCCCTACACCATGCTGTTTGTGGTGAACTTTTTCCGTTACCTTACCCGCACGCCGGAGGAAGCCGCTCCCTACTTAGCCGACATCGAAGCGGCCTCCCGCCTTTCTTTTACCCACATTGTCAACAACTCCAATTTGGCGGGGCAAACCACCCGGCAGGATGTGGAGGAGTCCATCCGCAAGGCGAAGGAGCTTTCCCGCCTGACCGGAAAGCCCTTGCTGTTTACCGCCGTCCGGGAGGATTTGGCGCCGTCCCTGCCCCGGGAGGACATCTTCCCGGTGGGCGTTTACGTCAAAACTCTGTGGCAGGAGTAAAATCTACCGGAAACCCGGTTGTCAAAGTCTTTGTCTCTCATTGCGTAAAATCACTGCAGCTTTTCGGGCTGTAGATGCTCAAGGACCCGCCGAGCGCGCCTTCTATAGGCCCCTTGGCCTGCCCGCAGTACATATCAAGGAGGAAGCATATCAGAATGGCCAACCGCGTGACTGTCAATGAACAAGTATGCAAAGGCTGCGGCCTCTGCACGTCGGTTTGTCCCAAGAAAATCATGGTCATCGACCGGGACAAGCTCAACGCCAAGGGATACAATCCCGCAACTGTCAGCAACATCGAACTTTGCATTGCCTGTGCCATGTGCGCCATTATGTGCCCGGACAGCGCCATCAAAGTGGAAAAGGAGTGATTGGACATGGCAGAACGCATCTTGATGAAGGGCAACGAAGCGATTGCTGAAGCTGCGATTCGCGCCGGTTGCCGTCACTTTTTCGGATACCCCATCACCCCTCAGACCGAAGTTTCCGCCTATATGGCGAAGCGGATGCCCAAGGTGGGCGGATGTTTCCTGCAGGCGGAGAGTGAAATCGCCGCCATCAACATGGTGGTGGGCGCCGCCGCCGCCGGCGTGCGGGCGATGACCTCCTCTTCCTCTCCCGGCATCTCCCTGAAAACCGAGGGCATCTCCTACCTCATCGGCTGCGACCTGCCCTGCGTCATCCTCAACATTCAGCGGGGCGGCCCGGGCCTGGGCGGCATTCAGCCCAGCCAGGCCGACTACAATCAGGCCACCAAGGCGCCCGGCCACGGCGACGCCCACATTCTGGTCTTTGCCCCCGCCACCGTTCAGGAGATGGTGACCTGCATTTTTGACATGTTCGATTTGGCCGAAAAGTACCGAATGCCCGCCATGCTGCTGGGAGACGGTCTGCTGGGCCAGATGATGGAGCCGGTGGAATTCCCCGACATCCAAATCACCCCCACCGAAAAGCCCTGGGCCACCTGCGGCCATCAAAACAAGCGGAAGCATAACATTGCCAACTCCCTTTACCTCCAGCCCGACCAGCTGGAGCAGAAAAACCGGGAGCGGTTCCAGCGCTACGCCCAGATTCAGGCCACCGAAACCCGGGCCGAGTCCTTTGAAACCGAGGACTGCGACGTGCTGGTGGTGGCCTACGGCGCCTCCTCCCGCATTGCCCGCAGCGCCGTGATGACGGCGCGGGCGCAGGGATTGAAGGCAGGACTCCTTCGCCCCATCACCCTGTGGCCCTTCCCCAAGGAAGAGCTCCGAAAAGCCGCTCAAACCGCCAAGAATGTCCTGGTGGTGGAAATGAGCATGGGGCAGATGGTTGAGGACGTCAAACTGGCGTTGGAATTTAGCAAACCGATTCACTTCTTAGGCCACACCGGCGGTGTCGTTCCCACTCCTGCCGAGGTGCTGAATCAGCTGAAAACCATTGCAGGAGGTGCTGCACAATGACCACTGTTTACGAAAAATCCAAAATGCTCACCGACATGCCGCTGAGTTACTGCCCCGGCTGCACCCACGGCATCATTCACAAGCTGGTGGCGGAGAGCATTGAAGAACTGGGCGTGGAGGGCAGAACGGTGGGCGTCGCTCCCGTCGGCTGCTCCGTGATGGCGTATAATTTCTTCAGCTGCGACATGGTGCAGGCTCCCCACGGACGGGCTCCCGCCGTGGCCACCGGACTTGCCCGGGCCCTGCCCAACAACGTCATCTTTACATACCAGGGAGACGGCGACCTGGCCGCCATCGGCACCGCCGAGACGGTGCACGCCGCCGCCCGGGGCGAGAATATCGTCATCATCTTCGTCAACAACGCCATTTACGGCATGACCGGCGGACAGATGGCTCCCACCACCCTGCCCGGCCAGGTGACCCAGACTTCCCCCTACGGCCGGGATGTGAAAACCGCCGGATACCCGGTGCGCATCTGCGAAATGCTGGCTACTCTGGACGGTACCGCCTACGCCGAGCGGGTGGCGGTCAACAGCATCCCCAACATCCGTAAAGCCAAAAAGGCCATCAAAAAAGCTTTTGAGAACCAAATCGCGCACCGCGGCTTTTCCATTGTGGAAGTGCTGTCCACCTGCCCCACCAACTGGGGCCTGACTCCCGTGGAAGCTCTGAAGTGGCTGGAGGACAATATGATTCCCTACTATCCCCTCGGAGTGTACAAGGACGTCACCGCAAAGGAGGGGAAGTAACCATGGCAAGCTACAACATGCTTTTTGCGGGATTCGGCGGACAGGGCATCCTGTTCAGCGGCAAGGTGGTGGCCTATGCCGGACTCATCGACGGCAAGGAGGTCAGCTGGCTGCCCAGCTACGGCCCCGAAATGCGGGGCGGCACCGCCAACTGCAGCGTCTGCATCTCCGATATGCCCATCGGCTCTCCTCTGGTCACCGAGCCGGATGTGCTCATTGCCATGAACAACCCTTCCTACGATAAATTTATCGACACCGTCAAGCCCGGCGGCGTGGTCATCATCGATTCCAGCCTTGTCACCTCCTCCAAACGCCGGGAGGATGTGAGGTTCTACGAGGTGCCGGCCACCGCCCTTTCCAACGAGCACCATCTGGAGGGTATCGCCAACATGATTCTGCTGGGCAAGCTGCTGGAATCCACCGGCTTTACCTCGATGGATACGGTGGAAAAAGCGGTGCAGAAATGTGTGCCCGCCAGCAAGTCCCATCTGTTGGAGCACAACCTGCGCGCCATTCGCTTAGGTATGGAGCAGTAAATGAGGGAATACACTGTAGCAACAGCCAAACCACAGAAACCATTGCCGTTGTTTCAAAGCGAGGTGACCCCATGAAGCTACATAAATTGTGCTGCCTGTTACTGGTTCTTCTTCTATGCCTGGGATTGAGCGCCTGTTCTTCCAAGCCCAAGGAGCCGACCCCGGAACAAGTCGCCAAGCGGGATGAACTGGCTCAGGAATTTATGTTGGAAATCCGGGACAAAATCCTGCCCTATCGCAATCAGGTGGGGCTGCTCCATGCCCAGGGAGTCTTTATCAGCGAAGAGGAGCAGGTGTCGGATTTTGCGCTGCTGGACCAGTTTGTGGACCAATACGAGGCGGGGGAGGACTGTTCCCTCACCGTCTGCTTCATTACCAAAAGCTTCGTGGTGGCCCGAATGGTGATGGCGGATGGCGTGGGCTATTATTTCCGCTATCAGTTCGACCCCGACGAGCCCATTGCGGTGACCAGCCGGGTGTTTGACCGCATCCGCGTCGAAAGGGATGAATCCCTGGGCAAGGCTCGGCTCAAGCTGGAGTACGACGAAAAAGAGCTGGCCACCTTCACCTTCCGTCAGAAGAAGGAGGCGCTGCCGCCGAGCCCCGGTTCCGCAGTGGGATGATAACACAACGGACGAGACATGCCCCCGGGTATGTCCGCTGTTGGCTGAAAAGCCGCCGCAAGGCGGCTTTTTTAGACAAGGCCGCAAATCCAAAACAGTATCGAAGTTTCATCAGTAAAGAGCTTGCGCAGGAGGAAACCTGCGGCAGTTCCGATGAGCTATAGGCAAATTGCCACAAAGGGGGACTTTGGGTGCTTCATTTGATTTTAGGCCGGGCGGGAACCGGAAAAACCACCCTGCTGCTGGAGCGGCTGGGCGAAGCGGCCCGGCGGGGGGAACACTGCGTTCTGCTGGTGCCGGAGCAGTATTCCTTTGAGGCGGAGCGGCAGGTCAGCCGGCAACTGGGGCCGCAGCTTGCCCTGAGAGTGGAGGTTTTGAGCTTTACCAGACTCTGCAACAGCGTCTTTCGCGCCCACGGGGGGCTGGCGGGCGTTCCGGTCACCCAGACGGGAAGGTACCTGCTCATGTCGTTGGCGGTGGCGGAGCTGGCGGAACACCTGAAAGTTTACCGCAAAAGCTGCAACGACCCCGCCTTTTTGACCACCCTCACCTCCATTTGTTCGGAATTCAAGGCGGCGGGGCTTACCCCCGGGGCGCTGGAACAGGTGACCCAATCGGTGGAATCCAACCAGCTGCGGGACAAGCTCTCCGACCTTACCGCCCTCTACACCGCCTATCAGGCGCTGTTGGAGCGGGGCTACACCGACCCGGAGGACGACCTGCTCCGGGCGCGGGAGATGATGGCCCAAAACAGCGTCTTTGAGGGCGCCTGCCTGTTTGTGGACGGTTTTACCACCTTTATGGCGGGGGAATTTGCCCTGCTGCAGTTGCTGATTGCCCGCTGCAAGGAGGTTCACGTCGCCTTTACCGCCGACGGCTTGCAGGATTCCGAAAAAGGCCTGGGAACCTTTTCCGCCGCCAAGCAGGCCATCAGCCGACTGATTCGCTACGCCCGGCAATCCCAGGTGCCGGTGGCGTCCCCTGTGGTGCTGACCGAGCCGCTGCGCTATCAAAGCCCCGAGCTTGCCTTTCTCTCCC